>CAYUGI010000013.1:0-54975 GCA_964444105.1 uncultured Pirellulaceae bacterium | reverse complement strand
TACGGCCCTCATCTCGTCACGAGAATAGTTCAGTGTGCGAAGCGGGCGGCACAAGGGATTGTGCCTGCTACACTTTGTTGCAGGCAGACTCCGCTCTGCCGCCAGCTTACGGCTGGACTGAAACGAGTGCAAAGTGCCTGGCAGTTGCGGGCGGCACAAGGGATTGTGCCTGCTACTTTGTGCAAAGGACTACTTCTTGGCCTCATATTTATCCAAGAGTTTCAGGATCGCATCGTGGTTTTTTTGCTTCGCGAAAAGCCTTGCATCTTCTCCGTCGATGTCTTTCATGCCGGTGTCAGCACCGGCTGCAAGCAACAACTCAGCGACATCAGCTTGCCCCTCAGCTGCCGCAAACATCAAGGCTGTGAATCCTTCATCGTTGTCCGCCAAGTTGATTTTGGCATCCGCCTCTAGCAGCAACTTCACCACCGGAGCATTGTCCTCGGTGGATGCATACATCAATGCGGAACGACCAATAGTGTCCAGGTGATTAACATTCGCCCCACGTTCCAACAGCAATTTCACGATAGGTGTGTGACCGTTAAATGCGGCTAGATGAAGTGCGATCCGCTGATCAGGTCCAGCCGCGTTGACGTCAGACCCTGAGTCCAGTGCCGAACGAACGACTTCCATTTTTCCATTCAGCGCCGCATCACGAAACGCATCATCACTGTAGAGCGGCGCTTTGGACGGAGTTTCAGTCTTCGCTGAAGCGTCCGTATCCGCGTTTCCCGCATCGGAAACCGAGGTCTCGGCACTCTTGCTGGCCGTATCAACGGTATCACTTGGACCGCAGCCACTCGAAATCAGCAGGACAGCCAAACAAGAACGGCGAAACAGTGTTTTTGTATTCATTCGTGTAGCTTAACTCAATCATAAGAAAACGGGATGGGGTAATTGCTTTCAAAAGCGAGCCAGCCTTGGGGTTTCGCTTGTTTGTCGCGATTTGGTAATTCGCAAGACATGAATGCGCCGTCACTGCGTTTGCATCCAGCCGGTCTTGAACCCGCGAACAGCAAACGTGAACTACCTGGATTGAACTCCGTCCGAGCCATTGCTGCTTTGGGCGTCGTGTTGCTGCACGCGTGTGTCCCCTACCTGGAGAATCCGATGCCCGGATTGCAGTGGGCTACACAGGACATCGCCAGCACTCCGGTGGACTTTCTGTTCTGGAGTATTGAATTATTCATCATGCCGGTGTTCTTGGTGCTGGCAGGTTTCTTTGCTTGGCAAACATTGATTCGCAAGGGCCACGGCATCCTCGTCAAAAGTCGTGCACGCCGTTTGTTAATCCCGCTCCTGTTTGGCATGGTCGTTGTGTTACCAATTGACTTGTACATTTGGATCGTCGGCTGGATTGCTGATGGGCTGGTCGCACCCGTCAAAATGAAAAGTCTCAAATTCGAAGGTGCATTGGCCGAGAACATTTGGGGACTGAGTCATCTTTGGTTTTTGCTCTACTTGTTCTTGTACGTAGCGATCACGTCGGCGGTAGTTTGGGCAATGAAGAGAAATCAACATGTCGCTGCGATGCTGCGTCAAGTTTCCAGCAAACGTGCTTTGTTGTTCTTAACTGCTGGCCTGTTTCTGACTGCAACGCTAACGCTTGTGATTCGTCCAGAAGTTGTCTGGGGATTTCAGCACGCTTTCGCACCCGTACCGAGCAAATGGCTTTACAGCGGTGCGTTTTTCGCTGGTGGATTGCTTTTGGCATATGCCGACCCTGGCTTAGACAAACTGAAATCCCAAGCTCCGAGACTCGTTCCCTTTGCGGTGCTTTTCCTGGCCGCGGCAGTCTTTCTTGGCCGTTGGCACTTAGAAACCAACTCAACAACCAAGCAAGCGACAAACCCGTTCTTTGCTCAGACAATTTTGGCATTGGTCACGACGGCAAGCGCCACGCTGGTGACACTTTCCGCGATAGGCATGGCGGTGCGTTTGATTCATCGAAACAGTGTCAAAATGCAGTACCTGGCCGCTGCTTCCTTCTGGATCTATTTGGTCCACCATCCACTGCTGGGTCTATTGCACATTGATTTAAAGTGGTTGTTTCCAACGCTTTCGCCGGTCATCAAGACAGGGCTCGCCTTTGCTGTTAGCGTCGGCGTTTCGCTGCTGTTGTACGAAGCCTTTATCCGACAAACCTCGCTTGGACGAGCACTCGGATTCGCGTGGAATGCACCCAAGACTGCCCGGCAACCGCCCGCGGTTCCACAAGCACCTGCGCAGCAACCACCATTGGCTGCCTAAAACCGCTCGTGAAAATGAGTCGGAAACTACTTGGCCTCGTCGATCCGCGGTCTCTCCGCTAAAAAGGGGCCAGTTTCGTCCACCGTTCTCAGTTGCAGCGACATGGCAAAAGGTCTTTTCACTCAAGGAATGTGCATCCTCTTGGAGGAACCCATTTCGATGGCCGAGCTTGAAGGCTGCCTGAAAGAATTTGAGATCGTTGGACGGCACGAATCCATCGAAGACGATGATTCGCCTGAGACGCTCGTGATGCATTATCGACCTGAAGTCAAAGGCCATCTACTAGTCACACCATCGACTGGGCTTTGGCCCGATGATATGGGCGATCCAGACGAGTCTCCTGAGCGGTTTGTCGCTTGGTCGCTGGGGCAATTTGGGCCGTTGGCCTTTCCTGGTTGTCTGGAACGTGCGACCGAACAATCCTGGGGCTGGGAAGAGGGAACCGAAGCTGCCAGTCGCCATACGTCGCACGTACGTTTCTTAATCAGCTACGTACTTGGCGGCGAAGAAGAGGACGATGATGCCGACGTCCCGTTGGTGCCAGAAGATTACGATCCAATGGGCGAAATGAAATTTTTGACGCGTGCCGTTTCGGCTGTGTTGGAATTGCCCAAAGCGATTTGCTATTTCAACCCCGGTGGCGAAATTCTTCGCGATGAAAATGGTCTTCGCCAAGGGCTGAATTACGCGTGGAACCACGACCTGCCGCCGCTGGATATGTGGACGAACGTTAGGCTGTTTCGCGCCAGTGAATCATGGGCATTGATGGATACGGTTGGCAATGGACAACTGGATCTTCCGGACTTGGAAGCCGTCTACGACAGCGATGTTTATGAACCCGCCGATGTCGAGCGGTTCTTGCGGAATGCGTCGCTGTACATGCTGAACACGGATGATGAAGTCGATGAAGGTGACACCGCGGACGGCCCCGGTGAAGTCACCTGGAATGCGATGGAATGTGATGAGTCGCTTTCCGATCCGCCCCGGCCGACGATTCGCTGGATTCCTGAAGACGGCAAAGAACCACCTGAAGAACTACTGCAACGGGGGGAGATTTTGGACGATGCGGACGACATTGATTTCGACGACGATGATGATGCGGGTGATCTAGATGATCCGATGATGGAGTTTGACGACACCTAGGCCCTAACACGTAGCAATGTCTGACTACCAGAACACCGCTTGCCATCAGCGAACAATAACGCGTCGCTCCCCTGTTCTTGGAAAATCAGATTGACCGATTCAAATATCAAGCGTGTTCTTGTCTGCGGCGCCACCGGCTACGTCGGTGGTCGGCTTGTTCCTCGATTTCTCCAGCGGGGTCTCACTGTTCGTTGCCTCGTTCGTAGCCCCGAGAAACTCCGAGCTTACTCGTGGCGCAATCACGAACGTTTGGAGATCGTCGAAGGCGATTTGAGTGACACGGGTACTATCCGCCAAGCAGCCGAAGACATCGATGCGGCCTACTATCTCGTTCATGCCATGATCAGCGCGGGCGAAGACTACGCGAGGCGCGATCGAGAACTTGCCACCAACTTCGTGAACGGCCTGAAGGGTTCCCCGTGCAAACGAATCATCTACTTGGGTGGCCTGGGCGAGCTGGGGCCAAACTTAAGCGACCATCTCACTAGTCGCCGCGAAGTCGCCGAGATACTACAGACGAGCAAATGTGCGACGACTGTTTTTCGCGCAGCCATGATTATCGGATCTGGCTCAGCTTCGTTTGAGATCTTGCGTTATCTGGTCGAACGATTACCGATCATGATCACGCCCAAATGGGTAGAAACTCAGACGCAGCCTATCGCAATCCGTGATGTCCTACGGTATCTCGTTGAGTGCTTGGATGCCAACGAAACCGCGGGGCGAGTGATCGACATCGGTTGCAACGACGTTTTCACTTACAAGAAGTTGATGCAGGTCATGGCAAAGTCGCTTGGCCTGCCGCGGCGAATCATTCTTCCGGTTCCAGTTCTAACGCCAAGACTCAGTTCTGCCTGGATTTCACTTGTCACACCGGTCAATGCCAGTATCGCACGGCCGCTTGCCGAAGGCCTACGAAATCGGACTGTCTGTCGTGACAACGTTGCTGAGCAACTAATGCCTGGTCCCTTGCTAAACGTCCAAGAAGCTATCGATGCCGCAATCGGTAAGTTGGAAGTGGGCGAAATAGAAACGCGTTGGTCAACGGCCGGTGAAATGCCTGGCGATCCGCAGTGGTCTGGCGGCAAGGTTTTCAAGGACGAGCGAATTCAAATTATCGACGCTGGCTCCGAAGAAACATTTAGGGCACTGAGCCGAATCGGAGGTCGCTGCGGCTATTGGGGAGCCGACTGGTTGTGGTGGCTGAGAGGATTGATGGACAAGGCAATCGGAGGGCCCGGCTTGCGACGAGGGCGACGCCACCCGCAAGAGCTAAGCTACGGCGAAGCAGTTGATTTCTGGCGAGTAAACGGATTCGAAGAAGGCAAATGGCTGCGACTCCACGCGGAAATGAAACTACCCGGTGACGCCGAACTTGAATTTCGTGTTGAACCACATAGCGGAATGGGTAAGAGCGGATGTGGTACACGCCTCATTCAGACAGCTCGATTTCGACCGCGAGGGCTGCTGGGACTCGCCTACTGGTACACCGTGTTCCCGCTGCATTGGTTCGTTTTTCCCCGGATGATCGCAGGAATCAAACGCGATGCCGAAGCAATGTGTCAGTGAACCGTCTCAGCCGTGAAAAGGTTCATGCAGAACAGCTGCAGGACGCCATTGCTGAGTGCGATGAGATCACGCCCGGTTTCATCAAATGGGTCAATTCAAAACGGTCTCTCCAAATGGCTCGGTATCGAACCTGCCGTCACGCAAGACGAGAGGCGTGTTGAACGAGCACGCCTGAGCCCCCTTTGATGGACTGGCTTCACGACTAGCAGCGGTCACGGGATCCGTAATTTCTTGGCCGCCAGAGCCAAAGAAACCAGGTGAATTTTGGAACTTTGCAATTGAAACAATAATTCGTTGTCTATCATTAAAGGGTTAGATTTCATTTACTTTCAAGCAGGTTTTTGAGCGATGAGTCACACCGCTTCCACTCGCACCGTTTTGCTTCGTTTACTCGCACTTGCTGTAGCGATTTCGTGGTGTGATTTATCACTCGCCCGGGATTTGTACGTCGCGCCATCGGGCTCAGACAGTCGAAGTTCATCGCAGGCTCAGAATCGCTCGACACCTTGGCGTACGATTCAGAGAGGACTTGATTCGGCTGGAGCCGGCGACCGCGTCATTGTTTTGGATGGCACCTACTACGAGAACGTCTCTTTCCGACGCAGCGGAAGCAGTTCGAGCGAGCTAGCATTACGCAGCGAAAATTCGGGTGGAGCGAAAGTCGTTGGATCGATTGCCGCTTATGACAAGAACTATATTTTGATCCAAGGTTTCGATGTCAGTAACCCAGGCGGCACGCAACTGACCAAGGGTATTTCGGTTAATCGTGGTCACCACATTCGCGTTCGCAGTAATCGCGTTCACGACTGTTATGGAGGAGGCATCTCGATCGACCGCTCCGACTGGATCTTGGTGGAGTGGAATCGTGTCTACGACAATGCATTCTTCGACGTCAAACAGCACAGCGGTATTTCAATCTATCAACCGCAGTACCGTGGCAATGATTCTCGCACGTATGGCATCATCATTCGGAACAATACGTGCTACGGAAATTGGAATTACGTCGACAATCCTCTGTGGGGACGCCCGACAGATGGCAATGGAATCGTGCTAGATGATTTTTTCAATGAACAACCCGGTGGTGGTTCACCTTACAACCGCATGACCGTTGTCGAGAATAATCTATGCTTCGGCAACGGTGGTCAGGGCATTCACAATTACTTGAGCCAGAACATTCGGATCCGAAACAACACTTGTGTAAATAACCTCGGCAGCTTCGATTTTGGCGGTGAGATCTCAATCGTCAGCTCGGAGCGAATCTACGCGTACAACAACATTCTGGTCGCCCGACCCGGCAAGAAGGCTGTCCTGCAGTATGAATCTAACAACTTCTGGGTTGGCTACAGCGTCATCGATGGACCGACCCAAGGCTTGTCGCAAGACGGCAGCAACATTTACGGGCCGGCAGTCTTTCGTCCGGGCACTTTCCAGCTGGAGTCGTTTAGCCCGGCGGTGAATTCGGGTCTTCCTGGTGGCGACCAATATGGCCTGGACGTGTACGGCAATCAGCGACGCGTTGGTAATATCGATCGCGGCGCGTTGGAGCTTCAGTAACTCCGTGAGTGCTGGCCTGATCCGGTTTGCGACGTGGCGGACGCATCCGCCAGAAGATCATTGTGGCAGGGTGTCTTTGGAGACGATATCTGTACAGTTCTTTCGCCTGATTCCGTGCTTTTCACGACTTCGGGTAGACAAAATTTGTTCACCAGTGGATGCGTGACTAAGGTGTCGAAGACAATCGTTTTCCTGATTGACTTCCTCAGAGAGATTCCGTGCCATGATAATGCGTCAACAATCGACAAGCGTTGATTGCAATGCAGAATCTTTGCCGGACTACGGTCGCACGTTTCCGATGCATGTGCCAGCCATCGATTGGTACTTTCTGAGTGATGACTCACGCGAATACCCGATGTCGTTTTACTTGGATCTTCAGTTCAGTGGAACACTTGATCGTGACAAGCTAGACGAAGCGGTCAGGCAGGCACTGTTTCGTCATCCGTTGCTGATGTGCATCATCCAGCCCGGTAAACAGGACTTGCCCTGCTGGACACTATCCGTCGATCAAATGCCAACGATCCAGTGGCAAGAATCGGCCACTCCAGCCAATTGGCTCGCAGCAGAGGTTCCCGCTTCATGTGACGATGATTTCATCGACATCCGATCCGAACCAGGTTTGCGAATCAAGGCGCATCAATCGACTGACTCGGCCCAAATCACGTTGCAATTTCATCACAGCGCTTGCGACGGGACGGGAGCCTATCGATTCGTCGGCGACCTGCTGGCACTCTACATGCAACAGTTACCCTGTTGCGAGGGCAAGGTTGAGCTCGGAGATTTCGACGCGGCACAGTTAAAAGTACGTGCAGCCAAGATGCGCAGCATTCGCATGAGCGATAGCGAGACACGAAAATTGGGAGTCGCACTTAAGGAAGCATGGCATCATTTGGGAACACGCGTCACACCGCTGAAATCTCCTCAGGATCTACCGACTACCAAAACGCTGCCGGGCATCGTCAAACGAGAATTCAGTTCTGATGAACTTGCTCAAATGCGAAGCGCAGCGACCTCTAAGGGTGCAACGCTCAACGATTGGTTTTTGTGCAAGATGTTTCAGGCGGCCGATGACTGGAACGATGGCTACCGTCGATCTGGCAAGATCCGTTTACTGGTCCCGGCTGATATGCGGGACGGGAACGATTTTGAAATACCTGCGTGCAATATGACCGCTTGCACATTCATCACACGTAGACGATCGCAACTCGCCAGTGAAACGAAATTGCTGGATTCGATTCGCCAAGACACACTTGAAATTAAACAGGGCCATCCCCAGCGGGCTTTTGTAAATGCGATCACTACAGCGATGCAAGGATCAATGCTGCCCTGGATCATGAATCGTCATAAGTGCATGGCCACTGCCGTCGTTTCCAACGCGGGTGATCCGTCTAGAAGATTTACATGCAAGCTGCCTAAGAAGCGAGGCAAGGTCAGTTGCGATGAATTTACGTTGGAGTCGATCTCGGGTGTGCCCCCCTTACGACGGCACACACGCAGCACGCTATCGCTGAGCAGCTATGGTCGAAAATTAACCGTCTCGATGCGGTGTGATCCGTATCACTTTGACCAAGCGAATAGCGAAAAATTGCTGGATCTCTTCTGCCAAAGGCTCAGTGGTTAGTCGGCATCTGCGTTAGACTGCTGGCACTTTCCACCATCCTCTTTGGGAACCAGTATATGTCTTGCAGTCGGCTTAGCTTCTGTCGCAATCTTGTTTTTGTTCTCCTCGTCATTCTTGCGGGACAAGAGACGAAAGGGCAAGAGTCGAGTGCCGATCGTCCGAACGTGCTCTTTTTGGTTTGCGATGACTTGAACTGTGATCTTGGGAGTTGGGGGCACGATCAAGTCCAAACACCCAATCTGGACGCCCTGGCTGCGCGCGGCGTACGTTTTCCAAACACCCACTGCCAATACCCGTTGTGTGGTCCCAGTCGGGCTTCGTTCCTGACAGGTTTGTATTGCGACCAAACGTTGATTCGCCGAAACGGAGTTTACTTGCGCGAACACTTGCCCAACGTAAACACAGTCTCGCAAATGTTTCGCGATGCGGGATACTTCGCGACTCGGATTGGCAAGATGTACCACTACAACGTGCCGAAACACATTGGAACCAGCGGGCATGACGACCCTTATTCATGGGACTACACCATCAACCCGCGCGGACGCGACAAAACGGATGAAGACAAGATTTTTTCCGTGACACCAGGAAGCTATGGCGCATCACTTAGCTGGCTTGCGGCCGATGGAACCGATGAAGAGCAAACCGACGGCATCGCTGCGACAGAAGCGATCACGATGCTGAAGAAACATGCTGACGAGAGCAGTAGCTTCTTTATGGCCGTCGGCCTCTATCGACCGCATACTCCCTACGTCGCACCAAAGAAATACTTCGATTTGTACCCACTCGATTCGATCAAAGTGCCTGAGGTTCCCGACGGATACCTCGACACTCTTCCTTCCCTGGCGCGGAAATCAATCACGCGTCGAAAATCCCAACTGAACCTACCAGACGATTTAGCGCGAAAAGCTATTCGGTCCTACTACGCCTCGATCACGTTCGCGGACGCACAGTTGGGTCGAATTCTGGACGCATTGAAGGAAACCGGATTGTCCGATAACACCGTTGTCCTTTTCACTTCTGACCACGGCTATCACATGGGCGAACACGGTCACTATCAAAAAACAACGTTGTTTAATAACGCGACCAACGTACCGCTGATCATGGCAGGCCCTGGAGTCGCGAAGGGAGAGTCGGCGGCGACATTTGCCGAGATGATTGACTTTTATCCGACGCTGGCAGATTTGACAGGCTTGGAGAAGCCGGATTTCTTAGCCGGCAAAAGCTTAGTACCTGCCTTGCAAGACCCAAAGACAATCGTTCGCGAATCGGCTTTCACGCAGTACGACCAAGGATATAGCGTGCGAACAAAAGACTTTCGATACACACAGTGGGGCGAAAACGGTTCAGCAGGTCACGAACTGTACGATCAACGAAGCGATCCAAACGAAATGAACAATATCGCCGACGCCCCTGAGAGCGCGGCAACGGTCAAGCAACTTTCTGATTTGCTTCGCCAGCGAATCAAGGACGCTCGAAAACCGCCAGCGGGCCTAAAACAGAATCGCTTTGACAACAAACGCAAAGTACCGCAGCGATAAGCTTCGTAGAACTTTGGTTAGTACGGCAGTTCACGGATGTAGATATTCTTGAAATACAACGCGCTGCCGTGGTGCTGGAGTTCGATTTGATCGGCACGTGGGATTGGGGTCATCCCTGTTTTGTCCCAATAGTTCTCCAGCTTGACGCGATTGACGATCAGTTTTTTGTTCAACCAAATGGAAACCTTGTCGCCGACCATGCGGATGAAGAAAGTATTCCACTGTCCGGCCGGTTTGTCGGCCAGTGCCGTGGGCGAATTACGCCAACGTTTGTTATTCCATAGACCGCCACTGCCAAGATTCTGTCCGTTTTTGTAGTACGTCAAAAACTCTTCGGAGCTGGTTGGCGCTGGGCGATCCTTGAATTTCTGGACGTTCCATGGATCCCAGATTTGAATTTGAGGAGTGCCTCGCAGATAGATTCCTGAGTCGGCACCGGCTGGAATCTTCCAGTCAATGTACATTTCAAAATCGCCATAGTCTTTGGCCGTACAAAGACTCTGACCCTTCCCGTCATAGGTAAGCACGCCGTCAACAGCGGTCCAGTGCTCGCGCATGTTTTCGTCTGCCGTGGCTTGAGCCTCCTGAAGCGAATCGCCATTCAATTGACGACGCTGGTTGGCATTCTTGTGCGCGAGTCCTTTCCAGTGACTCAAATCCTTCCCGTTGAAGAGCGATTGAAAACCCGCGGGCGGTGTGTTGTCACTGTCCGATTTTGGCAGTGGTCCTGGCTTTGAGAAATCCGCTACACGCAGCTTGCGAAATTCAACTCGATCACTGTGGCCAGCCAACATGATATGTCCCGTTTTGCTTTTCATTCCGGGATGCGAACCACCATCGACGGGTGTAGTTTCATCTAGGTAAGCGTCAACGACGACAGCTCCGTTCAAGACTACGGTGATATGGTCTTCGATAGCGATGATTGTTTCTCGATTCCATTCTCCAGCTGGCTTTAGGTATCCGGTCTTTGCAGGAACGATTCCGTAGATCGATCCGTGATACTGCCACGGCTTCAGCCAACTCATTTTTCGCGGCTTACCATTGGCCATTTCAGCGGTTCCGCTGTAGCGGCTGCCATGGTGATCGAGGATTTGGATTTCCATTCCGTCTTTGGCAGGGTGGCCGTCTACTGGCACTCGAATTCCAATGCCGCTGTTGCCGCTCTCTTCGAGCTTGAATTCAAATTCAAAGACGAAGTCAGTGTAGGGGTTTGCCGAAATCAGATTCTTGCCACCTTTCTTGCAGATGAGTTTTCCGTCCTCAGCAAAGTAACCTTCTAAGTCGCCTGCCCAGCCATCGAGATCTCTTCCGTTGAACAGTTCGACCCATGATTGGACCGCTTCCAGGCGTTCCAACACTGCCGCTCCAGCATCGGCATTCACATCAGCCTTCTTGGTTTGCGCGACCAGAGATGCGGAACCAAGAACACACGACAGAGCAATGGAAAGTAGATTTTTCATGGGAGGGAGTTTGTCTTGAGGAGGGGCGGATTCGGGAGGGGTTGCGGTGGATACTACGGTAGAAAGCTGATTTCACGATCGTTAGCAACGGATTCACCGGGCGTGCATCGGCCTTGGCTCACCTCTTTTTCCAGCAACGCGAGTAACGCTTCGACTTGCTCGGGATGTTTGTCAACGAGATTTGTCTGTTCGGCCTTGTCGGCATCCAAGTTGTACAGCTGCATCGCAGGTAGCCCTTGTTTCTTCGCCACTGGTTCACGTGGATCGCTCCAACCGCCGCTTCCCGCGCATAGGCATAACTTCCATGCTCCTCGGCGAATCGAAAACGAACCGCCGATGCTATGACTAATGAGCGTTTCACGTCCCGTTGCATCTTCGCCATCAAAAACCCTGGTCAGACTGTAGCCGTCTTCACCACCGGTTGCTTCTCGAGGCTGGCCGACAATCTGTTGCAAAGTGGGATAGATGTCCGTTAGACAGGAAATCGCATTGGTCGATCGACCGCCTCTGATTCGATCAGGCCAGCGGACCACCATGGGAACACGGTGCCCGCCTTCGTAGATGTCTGCTTTGTGACCACGATAGCCAGCGTTTGGATCATGGCCATGCTCGGCTAAAACCTCAAAGTTCCCTTGCGGTGAACAACCATTGTCACTGGTGAAAACCACAAGTGTATTGTCGTCGATGCCTGCCTTCTTGATCGCGTCAAACAGCTCACCCATGTGATGGTCAACCTGCATCACAAAATCAGCGTACGGGTTGATACCACTGGCGTCTTTAAAAGGCGGCACCGGCACGATCGGGGTGTGGGGAGCGGGCAATGCGAGATACAGAAAGAAGGGTTTGCCCGATTTCGCAGGTTCGGATCTTGACTCGATGTGTTGGACCGATTTACCGAAAAGGTGTGGCAGTACTTCGTCAATCTTGAAATCACTACCGATAGGACCCTTGCGATACCATCCGTAGGGATCTTCATTCTTGGTGACGCCTTCGGCGCGGTCGGGCTGTGCGGTGACGTTACCCGTATCGACCCAAACATAGGGCGGCATATCGAGTGAACCACAATGGGCGTAGTACGAATCAAATCCATTGATGTCCGGTCCGTTCTTGATTGGCTTGGTGAAGTCGATCTCGCCCTTTTTTACTTTGTGCCAATCCCAACCTAGGTGCCATTTGCCAATCATCGCCGTGTGGTATCCAGCACTCTGCAGCAAGTGCCCAACAGTCGGTCGCTCGGCTGGAATCAAGTGATCGCTCGTGCCGCTCAGAACGCTTCTTGCCAGACGCGATCTCCAGTTGTATCGGCCGGTTAGCAATCCATACCGCGTCGGCGTGCAAACACTGCTGGGTGTATGCGCATCGGTGAACGTCAAACCTTCGTCAGCCATTCGCTGCAAATTCGGAGTTTTGATTTTGCAATCAGGATTGGTCGGGCTGACGTCGCCAATGCCCAGGTCGTCAGCTAAGACAACAATCACATTGGGAAGATCTTCGCTGAAGGACCAGCAGGGAACGAAAGCCATCCAGGCCAACAAAGTCAATCGTCTAACGTTCATCATATTACGGGGCACAAAGGGGAGGAAATTTATCGAGTGCGGGCCGTCACCGGCCAGACTTCACTGGTTGCCAGTCCATCGCGCACGACATGAGCAAAGGCGTACTTGGCGACCGTTGGACAAATGTGCTTTGGAAAAGCAAGAAAGGAATCGCCGACCGCAATGCGATCCGCTTGAGACGTCCGTATCACAAGATGCTCTTCACTCTGGCTGGCCAGAACGGCATCCGCGATTTCAGGAAACACGACGCGTTGTTCAAGGGGCATCTCAGCGCTCATCGCCTTGTAGCCAATGTCCAGGCAGACGAGATCATTTCCTGGTTTGCTGATCACGCGGGCCAACAGAGCTGCGGCTACGTCAAACTTCAAATCAGGGTAGTTCGTTCCATATCCGACGTCCCAAAATATCGTAGTGCCGGGACTGCATTGCCAATTGGTTTCCTGTGCCCAGATCGCGAATGTCGGCGATCCACCGGCAATCACTTCGCATTGGGGATAGCCGGAAATAAAGGACTGTACTTGGTCGATGATTTCCGACACACAAGAGTGACGTTCTTCCAACGCACTTTGATGCAAATGACCGTCGTACACATGCAATCCTGTAAACTGCACGCCAGGTGTTGCTTCGACTTGGTCGATCAGCTTTTGGCAAGACTCTCCAAGCGGTATCCCCGTCCGATGCATCCCGCAGTCAATATCCACGAAGAGTCGCAGTGGCTGAGCGAGCGAAGTGCATGCGGTCGCTGTTTGCTGGACAACAGAAGAATCATCGACCAGGGCCGCGAATGACACATCGCTGTATCGCGCCACGAGGCTGAGCAATTTTGGAATCTTCGGTCCTATCAATTGATGCGCGACAAGGACATCTTTTGCACCCGCGGATGCCGCCATCTCGGCTTCGGCCAAGGTAGCGGCCTTAAACTGCGTGATACCTGATGCGACGTGCATCGCAACAACATCAGGCATCTTGTGGGTTTTTAAGTGGGGACGCAAACGATCCGTATCCCCAGCCACGATCGATATCATCTGGTCGATATTCGCTTGCGCGCGATCCGCATCCACCAGCAGTGCTGGGGATTCGATTGATTCAGGATTGGATACTTGAAAAAAATTCACAGCGATGGTTTTTGCACAGGACAACGCAATGACTTAGTTTGATCATCAACTTGTTGGTCGATCACGGATCATTAGAAAATCGCGTGTAGACCTCTTCGATCTTTGCTTCATTCACGTCGCCTTTGTGAAAAACAAAGCGGTACCGAAAAGTCCTTGACTCGCCGGCCTTGATGGTCAAATCGCCAGTGCCAGCTGGCTTCTTCTCGAAGTCGTGAACGCCAAAGGGATTCGCAGCTATCAATCCATATGGCCGCGCATGCCACCAAGTGGGATGCCTTGGATTTTTGGGGTGATCCATGATGGCGATGCCAACCGTCTGGTCCTGGATTGGCGCCCAGTAATCGACCCACTTGGCTCGTTTGCCCCAGATCTTCTTTCCCTTTTCACCTTCGCTATTAATCGCTTGGCCTTTAGCGGTATGGTTGCCTCGCTTGGCGTCAGTCTCCAAACGCAATAACGGATTCGTGCGTATTCCCATTGAGCCTTCTTTGGTGTCGCCAAAAACGGCATCGCCGTTTGTGGCGCGAAGCGTGATTTCAAAATCAATGTACCGAGATGACTCGTCCGCCCCAAAACGAATCTCTCTGGAGTCACTACAAACGACCGAACCCTCTGGTGATTGCCATTCGTTTTCTGCATACAGCGTGTCGCCTTCGACTCGGCACTTCTGTTGAACGATCTTTCCAAAGACCGCCTTGTTTTGCTTGTCGTATTCGACCCAAAACTTGACGCCGTTGACGTCGTCGTGTGTGTACCAAAGAGACTTATGATGCGGATGGTCGCCGGCTTCGTTATCGACGTCTTTCTGCATCGGATAGTTTCGGGTCATCGCAATCCCGCTTGGTCCAATGACGGGGTACAAGATCGGCTTGGCGTGGCCGCTGAAAACGTATTCCGTGAAAGGCTGTTCATCGACCGTGACAACGATTTTGTCAGCCAGTTTCGACAGCGTGATTTGCGATGCTTGGGCGACCTGAGCTGAGACAGCTTGGGGAAAAAGAGAAAAAACGGCTGCCCAAAAAACGACCCAACGGAATGTTGTCGCGTGAAGGGATGAACGAGTCGGCATTGAAGATGTCTCTTTGGGTTGGTTTGGTCAGAATGCCGTCGATGGCCCGTAAACTGACGAGTTCTCATTGTAGACCATTGGCGTAGGTTCGACGGACTTGATGATCTTGCGCTACCCATAGGATGCAATTCAACTGAGTTTGAATCATACTGTGCTCCCAAACCCGCCCCCTCCACGAAGCTGTTTCCGATATGCGACTCGCTCTTCTGGCGCTGTTCACGCTGGCATGCCAAACAATTCTCGTCGCTCAAGTCTACGAGACCCCCGAGAAAGCTAAGCAAGACCCCGACTTCGAACTTCAAGGTGAATACGTTGATTCGACCCGAGGCCTTCAGGTCGTTGCATTGGGCGATGGAGAGTTCCAAGTGGTGACCTACACCGATGGACTTCCAGGGGCCGGGTGGAACGGCAAGCAAAAGAAGACGATCGAAGTGGATGCCGATGCGGTCGAGGCACTGTTGTCCAACTTCGATCGCGTCGATCGCAAGAGCCCAACGCTGGGGGCCAAGCCGCCCAACGGATCAGTCGTCCTTTTTGATGGGTCGCAGCAAAGCTTGAACGACCACTGGAAAAAGGGAGCCAAGCTGTCCGAAGACGGGCTGCTGATGGAGGGCTGTACCAGTATCGATACGTTCCGTGATTACTCGCTACATCTTGAGTTCCGCACCCCCTTCATGCCTTCAGCCCGCGGACAAGCCAGGGGCAACAGTGGTGTCTATCACCAGGGTCGCTTCGAAACGCAAGTGTTAGATTCCTTTGGGTCCGAAGGCAAGTCTGACGAAACCGGCGGCATCTACACCATCAGGGAACCAGACCTGAATATGTGCCTGCCACCGCTGGTCTGGCAAACCTACGACGTTGACTTCACTGCAGCGCGGTACGACGACGCAGGGAAGAAAACAACCAACGCGACGCTAACAGTGAAGCTTAACGGCGTCGTCGTTCAACGAGATGTACCACTACCCAACATCACTCGCGCCGCACCTAACAAAGAGGGCCCCAGTGACGGACCGATCTTCTTGCAGGACCACGGCAACCCAGTACGTTTTCGCAACATCTGGGTGATGCCTCGAGATTTGGAAGCCGAAGCACTCCGTCCAATCGTTCCTGGGTTCGAGCGTTTTCATGCCAGCGGCAGCGATGCGGCCGCTGGAGGACGCTTGCTGATTGGCGAATTGAACTGTGCGTCCTGCCATGCAATCGACGACAAACTAGTCAGTTTGATCGATACAAAATCCGCGCCGAATTTGAATGATGTTGGCACACGCGTTTATGCGGATTGGATGGCGCAATTTATCGCACAGCCCCACGCTGTGAAGCCGGGTACGACAATGCCCGATGTCATGGGGGCTATGAACGATGCTCAACGCCGCGAAGCTGCGGAGGCGATGACACATTTCTTGGTAGGCGGCGACGTCGTTGAATTAGACGACAAGACGGGGGATGCGAAGAAAGGCGAAAAGCTCTTTCACGAATCTGGCTGTGTCGCTTGTCACATGCCGCGCAACGGAAAGAAGGTGAACCCGGCCACGTCGATTCCGTTGACCGGTATCGAAAAGAAATACAGCCGAACAAGCCTGGAGACTTTCATCAAGGATCCGCTCTCGGTTCGATCCTCCGGACGAATGCCACAACTGGAGCTGGAGAAAGCCAACTGGCGTCACGTGGCTCAGTACTTGACCGCTGATTCCTCGTTAACCAATCCGAGCTCCGCCAAAAAACCAGCTGAGCCGAACTTGCGATTTAGGGCTTTCCATAAGGGCGGCAATCAACTGCCCGACTTGACGGATCTGAACGCTGACAGGTCCGGGGTTTCCAAGGGTTTCGATCTTTCAGTGGCTGGCAAATCAAACCAGTTTTCTCTGAGCTTTTCAGGTTTTCTTCCGATCGAAAAGTCAGGCGAGTTCCGTTTTCGCTTGGGTTCCGACGACGGAAGCCGACTGTTCATTGACGATAAAGAAGTGATCAACAACGACGGCGTGCATCCGCACAAAACGGCCGACGCAAAAGTCAAACTCGATGCAGGCGTTCATGCGATACGTGTTGACTATTTCGACGGTGGTGGTGAGACATCACTTGAACTGAAATGGTCAGGCGCTGGAGTGGCTATGCAGCCGATAGATCGGTTCCTTGTTTTGGATCGCGACTCGCCAATGCCCAAACGCCTCGCAGATGCCGCCGATTCTGTTGGCTTTGTCTATGACGAAACGAAGGCGAAGCGAGGCCAGCAACTATTTGGCGAACTGGGTTGCGCCGCCTGTCATACCAAAGAGATCGATGGCAAACGCATGACTTCGACGCTGAGTGCCCCGGCTCTCGCCAACTGCGATCTCGGAAAAGGGTGCCTCACGAGTACAAAATCGAATGCTCCGAATTTTGATTTAACGAGTGTTCAAACGACCGCGATCGCGGCAGCCGTCGGGAAAGAGGAGGTTCGGGAGACACCTCAGTCAAGGCTTGCACACACGATGAAGATGCTCAACTGCTATGCATGTCATGCTCGCGATGGTGTTGGTGGTCCGGAGTCGGATCGCAATGCACTATTCGTTAGCACGATTCCGGAAATGGGCGACGAAGGACGACTGCCGCCGCCATTGGATGGAGTGGGTGACAAGCTTCGCGAAGACTGGATCGATCACGTTGTCAGCCAAGGCGACAAGAGCAGGCCCTACATGAAAACGTTTATGCCAAAATTCGGCAAAGGAAGCACCAAAGGCCTAGCCAGAGCCATTGCGACGATCGACCAAAAATCCGAAGCAACGATCGCAAAAATCGATGGCTCCGCAAAAGAGCAAGTCGCGTTTGGCAGAAAGATGGTGGGCGCGAAGGGCTTGGCCTGCGTCAGTTGCCATACGTACGGAGGATTTCAGTCGACGGGTATTCAAGCGATCAGGCTGGACACGATGACGCAGCGGATCCGACCAGATTGGTTTCACCGCTACTTGCCGAATCCACAGATCTATCGTCCCGGTACACGCATGCCGACAGGATTCCCGGACGGCAAAAGCACGGTTCCCGATGTTTATGATGGCGACCCAGCAAAACAAATCTCAGCTATCTGGACCTACCTGGCCAAGGGAGCCAAGGGCGGTGTGCCAGAAGGCATCGTCGGTGGCATGAAAGAACTCAAGCCGATCGATCGACCCATCATCTATCGTAATTTCATCGAAAGTGTTTCGCCTCGTGGAATCGCAGTGGGTTACCCGGAAAAAGCGAATCTATGCTGGGACGCGGACACCATGTCACTTGCACTGCTCTGGCAGGATCGATTCATTGACGCTTCAAAGCACTGGGATGGTCGTGGACAGGGAAGCCAGATTCCCCTTGGTGGCGGTGTGTTGAGATGGGAAGCCGATTCGCCGTTCGCTTTACTGGAAAATCCACAAACTGCGTGGCCCAATACGAAAGCTAAAGAACGCGGGTATCGATTCCTAGGGTATCGACTCGACGAACAGGGTCGTCCTACTTTCCGATACCGAACAACCGACGCCACCGTCGAAGACACGCCGCTACCGAAGCCATCCCAGCCGGTTGCCAGCTTTGATCGCCAACTGAAGGTGATCCCCCTTGGCAATTCAGCCAGCACCAATTCAGCCAGTGGCACGCTCTACTTCCGAGCCGCGGTTGGAAAATCGATTCAGCACACCGATGACGGCGCCTTTGCGTTGGGAGATGGAACGATTGTTCGAGTCAGTGGCGAACCGATTTTGCGGAACATCGACGGAACGATGGAAGTGATCGTGCCGGTAGCTGGCGCCGTCACGATCAAGCAAAGCATCATTTGGTAGCTCGCTCCCATGGTTGCCAACAATTCCCTTAAAACCATCTCATACTCTTCCCCGATCCCATCGTCCGCTATGAGCTACTTCCAAGTCCCTGGTCTGATTCTTGTGCTGTTGGTTTCAACCACAGTTGCACAAGAGGCCCCAACGGAATCCGACTTTTACCCGATCACCACGTTTGAAACTCCCAAGGATGTGGTCTTGGAAGCCGGTGGTTTTCAGTTGATGCCAGACGGAAGGCTAGCGGTCTGCTCGCGTCGCGGAGAAATCTGGATGATTCAAGATCCCAATTCTCCCACCGTGAGTGCGTCGCAATTTCAGCGTTTTGCACATGGACTGCACGAGACGCTGACATTGGCCCAGCGTGACGGGTGGCTTTACACAACGCAGCGTTCTGATGTCACCCGAATCCGTGATACCGACGACGACGGCGTCGCGGACGATTTTGAAATCGTCAACGGTGAATGGGGCATTTCCGGCGACTACCATGAGTACGCCTTCGGATCCAAGTTCGACAAGAACGGGGACATGTGGGTCGTGCTGTGCCTGACAGGTTCGTTCTCCAGCAACGTGCCGTATCGAGGTTGGTGCGTTCGAGTGACGAAAGACGGCGAAATGATCCCGACGTGCAGCGGTGTTCGCTCACCGGGTGGCATCGGAGCCAATGCCGTGGGAGACATGTTCTATACAGACAATCAAGGCCCTTGGAATGGAACGTGTTCGCTAAAGCACCTTGCTCCCGGTAAATCGATGGGGCATCCAGGCGGCTTCGAGTGGTACTCGCTGGCGGAAACGGTGATGGGAAAGAAACCCGCAGAACCTAAGAGTGGAAGCCGCATCATGACCGAAGCGAAACGGCTACCTTCCTACGAACCTCCTTGCATTCTGTTTCCTTACAACAAGATGGGCAAATCAGCTGCTGGCGTCGCATGTGATCTATCAGGTGGCGATTTTGGTCCTTTCCAAAAACAAATGTTCGTCACCGACCAGTCGTACAGCACCGTGATGCGTTGCTATTTGGAAAAAGTAGACGGGCACTATCAAGGAGCATGCTTTCCGTTCTTAGAAGGGTTTGCCAGCGGTTCACTGGCTTTGGAAATGACAAACAGTGGAAAGATGTTTGTCGGCGGAACCAATCGAGGCTGGGGATCGCGCGGGCGAAAGCCGTTCGCTGTCGAACGTGTGGACTGGACTGGCAAAGTTCCGTTTGAAATTCACGAAATGCGAGCCAAAAAAGACGGGTTCGAGCTCACTTTCACGCAAAGCATCGATCAGAAAAGTGTTGAAGATCTAAGCTCCTACACTCTTTCAACCTACACCTACATTTACCAGGAATCTTACGGGAGCCCTGAAGTCGATCACACGGAACCAACGATCACGAAAGCGGCCATGGGTAGTGATGGCAAGAGCGTTCGCCTGTACGTCGATGGCCTTCAAGAAGGGCATGTCCATGAATTGCACTGCGAAGGGATCCGATCCGCCGGTGCTCTTCCGCTACTCCATACCGAAGCCTACTACACGCTGAACTACATTCCGAAATAGCGTGTCTGCTGCTTTGCTACTCTCGTAGTTGCTTCATCAGCGATAGCACTTCGGCGACGATCAACTCCGAAGCATCTTTCTGAACACGATTGGTGCCCATCCAAGTTTCGTAACCGCCCAGTTTGTGCTGACCAGGCGTGGGTAAGTAGCCGCGCGAGTCATTGGCGAGTTCAATGGTGAATGCATCATCAAATGGTGCAAGCGTTTTCAGCTCCAAACCGATCTCGGTGAACACTTCAAACGGAATTGCTGCAATCGCTAGTTCACCAATACGAATAGCCTGCAGCGGTACCACATACTGGTCGGGGCCATCGATCAACGACTGCACTCTCTCTGCGTAGGTGTCTTCATAGCGATGAAAGGGCACCTCGTTGTCTTCGCGGTTCGCCAAGTTCTTCATATACGCCCGCGTCGAAGCATCTGGCTTGCGAACTTGCAGGGTCAAATCGCTTTGAACCAAACCTAGCGGCACCCAGTCATGAAATTTTACTTCCGCGTGTGCCTTCGCGACTTTTTCAATGACTTTTTCCGCGACTTCGTTGATCTTTTGGTATTTATCGTAAACCTGTTTTGGTTCACGAGAACTGAAGCGAAAGTCGATGTTGTTCACATCCGCGCTGGTGCCATTGGTTAAGAATCCTACGAAAGGTGATTCCGCTTTGGCACCGATCTTTTCTCCGATTCCGTCCGCGAAGACTCCAAAGTAATCAGCCGAAACGTCTCCGCGATTTACACCTCCCACATAGTGAAGTGAATAGTTGGCCAGCAAAGCGATCGGTTTTCCTTCGCTAGATTGAACACTGATGAACGATATCTCGGGATCAACCGGCCCTGCAGGCTGAATCAACGAAGGGTGGTTGCGGGGTGGGTTCATTCGAACGGTATCGATTCCACCGAACGGATTGCGGCGAAGTTTTGGATCCTTGATATACCAGCGACGATTGTTCAGTTCAGATGGCTCGTCGACGCTTCCCCAGCCAATGCGCGCGGGCTCCAGTCGCTTGTCCGCCGCCATGACCGCCTTGGTGATGCCGTCCACGATGATGGGCTCGTATTTCGGAGAGGTCGCGATGCAAGCCGAATGAGAATGCGTGGCCGCCATCAAGATCTGACTAGCGTCAATGTCACTCTGCTCTGCGACTTGTGCTCGTGCTTTGTCATAAACGGTCTTGGCGATGCCGACGTTGTCGCAAATCACGAAAAACAGTTTCGTCTCACCGTTGTCCAGGCACAGGCACCGTGCGTGCAGTGGGTCGTGAATCGTTGTGGCGGGGAATGGCTTGAAGCTGCCCACGACCATTTCGCCCATCGGAGGATTGATCGGTACGACAGCAGCGCCGGCGCGCAGGACACGCGATTCGTCCGCCAGCGAATTGCTTAGCAAGGCAAACGAGAGTGCAGTGATTGCAAGGAGGCGTCGCATAGGGTCGCTTTCACAAGAGTACAAAAACAAGTCTGAAACACTTTTCGCAAATGAGTCCAGATCAGTATAAGCTGTGGACCGACGTGTCTGTTTGCAAGACAACCAACTGATCGATCCCCAGGAACTACCTCAAGTGATGAATTTTGCTTTTTCCATTCGTAACGCTGCCATCGTCCTGGCCGCATTTTCTTTGCCAATCAACCATGGCTGGAGCGAAGTGAAACTCCCAGGATTTTTCGGAAACTCGATGGTGCTTCAGCAGCAGAAAGAGATCCGCGTTTGGGGATGGGCCGATCCCGGTGAGAAGATTGAAGTCTCGCTTGCCGAGGCATCCGCCAACGTGGTGGCAGACGGCGATGGAGAGTGGACAGCGACGCTTCCAGCGATGAATGCGAGCAAAATTGCGCAGGTGCTTACGGTCAGCGGTTCCAACACGATCACATTGAAAGACATCCTGATCGGCGAAGTCTGGTTATGCAGCGGTCAGTCGAACATGGAGTGGACGGTTCGAAGTAGTTCCGATTCAGCCAACGAAATCGCAGCCGCCGACTTTCCGTTGATCCGGCACATCAAAGTGCCCAAGCGGCCTTCGACGGTCGCGTTGGATGACATCACCGCTCCGTGGCAAGTCTGTTCGCCGGCGACGGCAGGGAACTTTACAGCGTGCGGCTACTTCATGGCTCGACATCTATACAAAGAGCTTGATGTGCCGATTGGCCTTGTTAACTCATCCTGGGGTGGAACTCGTGTTGAACCTTGGACATCACCGATTGGCTTTGAAGGGGTCAAGGAACTCGATGACATCCACCAATCGATCATCGATCGCACGCCCGGGGCCAAACGGAACCAGCAAATCGTCCGGAAACACATCGGCGATTTGGAAGCATGGCTAGCGAAGGCCAAGACGAATCTGGGCAGAGACCAAGCGGTTGATCCCAGTCCTTCATTTCCAGCCAGCATCGCTCCGTTCAAAAGTCACCAGGATCCGACGATGCTCTACAACGGAATGATCCATGCGATGGTGGGTTTCCCGATTCGTGGAGTCATTTGGTATCAGGGCGAATCCAACCACGTCGAAGGATCTCTCTATACGAGTAAGAAGAAGGCGCTCATCGACGGGTGGCGAAACCTTTGGGGGCAAGGCGACTTTCCGTTCTACTACGTCCAAATCGCACCGTTTCAATACGGGAAAGAGGACCCAGCTGTCCTGGCGGAGTTCTGGGAGGCTCAGTCGCGCGTGAAGGACATCGTTGCGAACACCGACATGGTCGTCATCAACGACATCGCCACGCTTGGAAATATTCATCCACCCAACAAGCAAGATGTTGGGCTTCGCTTAGCGTTGTTGGCGTTAAAGAACGATTATGGGCGTGACGATTTGGTCGCTCAAAGTCCTGAAATGGAATCCATGTCTATCGAAGGCAAGCAACTAACAATTCAATTTAGACACACCGGCGGTGTGCTTAAGACGCGTGATGGGCAACCTGCCACTCACTTTGAACTCATTGGTTCGGGGTCAGAAGGTTTCCAACAAGCAACCGCAGAAATTCGGGGCGACCGAGTTGTATTGTCCTCACCGAAAGTCAACCAACCAACGGCGTTTCGGTTCGCTTGGGACAAGTTAGCCCAGCCCAATCTGACAGGAGCAACGGGGCTACCCGTCGGTGCGATGCGAGGTGGGAAAGTGCCTAGCCTCTTGAGCCAATTTAACATCGATGAAGACTACCGACTGGTCTACCGTTTGGATCTTGCGAAGCTTGGATCCACGATTCAGTACGACGTGGACAACAGTGAATCGATCAAAACGTTCAGCCGCGTCGGGTATTTGCTAGGCCTCAATTCAAGTCAGTATGGCAAGCAAATCGTATTCGTCACGATGGATGCGTTCACGGACGACGTCAAGAAAATCGGAGTACCAACAGTCGCGTCAGGAGCCGATTTTCAAACCAGGATTAGTAGCATGGAAGTCAAGTCAACCGTTCCGCAGTTGAACACAGACGCACCGATCGCGACAGGAAATATCGAATTTTGGCCTCACAATTATGCGGCTGGCAACGCCGGCGGAGTGACCAATGCATCGAGCAGTGTTTATGACTTTGGTGACGAGAAGAAGGAGCCAAAAGACGGCTACGGATCGATGCAGGTTCACGACTTTGGTGCCAAGCGAACGATCTTTGCGATCAATCAATGGAAAGCAGCTGCGGGAGCTGACATCGGGATTGGAAACAGCACCGGCAAGACGCAGGATTGGACCTTCAGCGGCAATGCAGCCAGCTATTCAGAAAAACGCTTGGCGATTTACGTCAAGTAGTCACGATCGCTTCTGCACCACACGAAAAAACGCGAGTGACCATTCAGCCACTCGCGTTATTGATGTGTACCTGATGGCACATGGTTCACTGGTTCTCTAACTCACTCTTCTTCGCCGGACCCGGACCCGTCGCCGTCTTCTTCACTCTCTGGTGGCGGCGGTGGAGCGTTGGCGGCTGCTAGTTCGGCTGCCTTGCGATCGTTCTTGCGTTGACGTTTTTCGTCTTGCTTGCGTTTCTTTTCCATTTCGCGCTGACGCTTGGCGAATGTGTTTTGATTCTTAGCGATGATGATTGCCTTATTTGCGGTTTAGTTAATTGCCTGTGGCAGACTCAAGGAAACTGTTTAGACAGAGGAGGCTTTGCGGCCACCCGAGCCATTGGACTTTTTTGCTTTGCGAAATTGATAGGCCCTCCCACCAGTGGGTGGCTTTTTGGATTTTCCGGTGGTCGATCCGGACTGCTTCGATTTACTTCGGCGACTACGACCGTTACCACCGCGTGCACCGCCACGCGATCCACCACCGCCACGCTGGCCAGGCTTCTTCGATTTCTTCGGTCCAGGGCGGTTCAGATCGAAGACGCCTGGGTTCTCGATTTTAAGACTGTGGCCGATCAGACGTTCGATCGCGCGAAGCTCATCGACTTCTTCATGTGTGCAGAATGAAATCGCAATACCCTCGGCACCGGCGCGTCCTGTACGACCCACTCGGTGGACGTAGCTCTCCGGCTCGACCGGCATGTCGTAGTTGATCACGTGAGTGACACCATCGATGTCGATACCACGAGCGGCAACGTCGGTCGCGACCAAGACCTGAATTTTGAAATCTCGAAACGCCGCGAGTGCTCGCTGCCGCGCGCCTTGTGTTTTGTTTCCGTGAATTGCTGAAGCACTGACGCCTAGTCGGTCCAGTTTCTTCACCAAGCCGTTTGCGCCGTGTTTCGTTCGCGTAAAGACAATCGTTTGACCAACGCCTTTCTTATTCAGAATTTTGTGCAGTGAGTTGACTTTGTCCGCACGCTCCACCAATCGAATGCACTGATCGATCTGCTTGACGCTGGTTGTTTTCGGCGTCACGTCAACGTGGACTGGATTGAACAGCAAGCTGGAAGCGAGCTCTTGAATTTTGGGCGGCAATGTCGCGGAGAAAAACAGTGACTGACGCTCGCGTGGTAGTTTCGAGATGATTTTTTTCAACGCGGGCATGAAGCCCATGTCCATCATTCGATCCGCTTCGTCCAAGACGAACATTTCGACTTGGCTCAAGTTCACGTGTCCTTGATCCATCAAGTCAATAAGGCGTCCCGGAGTCGCGATCAATACGTGGATTCCGCGACGTAGCGCGGAAACTTGTTGGCCTTGCCCCACGCCGCCGTAGACGAGTGCCTGTTGAAAACGAACGTGCTTTCCATAGGTCTTGAAACTATCGCCAATTTGAATCGCCAGCTCGCGAGTGGGCGCGAGAATGAGGGCTGTTGGCTTGTTTTTGAGCGCCTTTGGCTTGTCCTGTCCGATGTAGTCCAGGATTGGAAGCGCGAACGCAGCCGTTTTGCCTGTTCCAGTTTGAGCGCAGCCCAGGATGTCTTGTCCTTCGATGGCTGGTGGAACGGTTTGAGCTTGGATGGGTGTGGGGGTCGTGTAATCTTGCTCGGCCAGAGCTTTCTTAACTGGGCCGAACAAATCCATTTCTTCAAAAGTCTTCAAGGTAATTCTCTTAGGGATTGATGCGGGTAAAGACCGCTTCCGCAATAAGCGTTGCTAGAGCAAAGTGCGTGTGATCGTTGTTGGTTCGCTTGAACATGCCGGTCGGAAAGGCCCGATCGCAGGTTCAAATTGGGGACGCCGCTTCCACGGTTTCTGAGCCACGGTATCCGCGTCCACAGTATCTGGACTAACAAGAGAGTCGCAGATGGGCGTGTCAAAGGATGACACAAGCAGCCAAATCACAAGGATTTGTCCAGGGCGATCAACGGGATGCACTGTCGGCAGCAAATCGCGGATTCACTTCCGCGCCTGCGAGACACCAAGAGTCCGACTTGGTTGAAGGTCTCGCTTGGTTGGCAAACAGTCATCCAACTTAGATGCGTTTCTTGTTTTGCCAGAGCCAAAATCAACGAATCATCCATAACCTGTTCGATTCGTATGTTCGGATAATACAGCCCGCACAGCGAGAAGCACAGGCCAAAGCTGCCAAATTCCCTGAATCAGCGTCTCGAAGGGGCCCAAAGTACTCATTGGAGCAACGATGCGGTTTAGAACTTTGGATGTTTTGGAGACCACGTTTGGGTGGTTAACACCGTGTTACGCAGATCAGAGTTGTTGGCTCGTGGGCTTGTCCACCGGATCGAAGTCCATGAAACGCCCGTCACCGTGGGCTCGCACCCACGGCAAGGTGCTGCCGCCACTTCGCGGCTAGTCAGGGCGCTCAAATGGACGACGTGGATCTTTCGCTAGCACTACAATCGAAGAACGAAAACAATCCCCGACTCAAGTGTGTTTTTCCAATGAATCGACAGAGTGTCCCGTTCGTTTTTCTGATGCTGTCCCTGCTCCTCTTCGATGCAGGACTGGCGGAAAGCGCAAAGCGAAATGTGTTGTTCATCATTTCGGATGACCTGACATCCACCGCACTTTCATGCTACGGAAACACCGTTTGCCAAACGCCCAACATTGACGCCTTGGCGGCAAGCGGAGTTCGCTTCACTCGCGCTTTTTGCCAGGGGACTTATTGCGGTCCGTCCAGGGCGTCGTTCATGTCTGGCTACTACCCTCACGCAACAGGATCTCTGGGCTACGCCAACCCACGCCCCCAAATCGGTGATCGCGCTATGTGGTCACAGCATTTCAAGAACAACGGTTACTACACCGCTCGGGTCAGCAAAATTTTTCACATGGGAGTCCCCGGTGGAATCGAAGTCGGCGGCGACGGACGTGACCACAACAACTACAACGGTGCAGATGATGAGGCATCTTGGACAGAGCGTTTCAACAGCCCCGGACCAGAATGGAAAGCTGCTGGAGACGGGGAGACTCTTGAACGCAATCCCGATGGGAAACGACCTGTCGTTGGCGGTAACACTTTCGTCGTGGTCGAAGCCGACGGTGATGACAACGTTCATTCGGATGGCATGACTGCGGCCAAGGCGTCCGATTTGATTTTGACGCACCGGGAGAAACATGGCGACAAACCTTTTTGGCTGGGCGTCGGCTTCGTGCGACCCCACGTTCCGTTTGTCGCACCACGGAAGTACTACCCGCTGTTCAAGCCTTACTCATCAATGGTATTGCCAGAAAAGGTAGCCGGCGACTGGGACGATATCCCCAAGGCTGGCATCAACTACAAAACCAGCAAGAACATGCAGATGGACGTGCGGCGACAGAAAAAGGCGATGGGCGGCTACTACGCGTCGGTCTCGTTCATGGATGCGCAAGTTGGCAAAGTGATGTCGGCATTGGAAAAATCGGGCATGGCGGACAACACGATTGTGATCTTCACCAGCGACCACGGCTACCATCTTGGCGAGCATGACTTCTGGGCAAAAGTGTCACTTCGCGACGAGTCGGCAGCGGTGCCGCTGATCATTCGCGTACCAGGCAAGAAGCCCGCCGTGTGCAATAGCCTGACAGAGCTAATCGACCTGTATCCCACCACGGCAAAGCTCTGTGGCTTGGAAGTGCCGGATCGATTGCAAGGAGAAGACATTTCGCCATTGCTGGACAACGCTGACAAACGAGTACGCGACGCAGCGTTCAGCGTTGCACCCATGCGAAAAGGCTTCTTGCTGCGTGAAGACCGCTGGTCCTACATTCAATACACCGAAGACGCATCCAAGGGCATCGAGCTATTTGACTGCCATGCTGACCCTCAGCAGTACACTAACCTGGCCGCCGATCCAAAGTACGCCGAGGTCGTGGAGGAGTTCAAAGAAAAGCTTGCTGCCAAGTTAGCCGAAGTTCGTCAGAATGATCTGTAGGGGCAATTTGTGTCGAAAATAAATGTCGTCGGCCATCGGATTTAGCCCTCTCCTCGCTATGGCTCGACTCTCTCGGGGGGAGGGTAAAATGCAATTTGCAGGCGAAAGTAGCAATTAAATCTGCTGCTGCGTTGCCGTCAGGGCCTGACGGACAACTAGACGCGAATGGTTGCCAGAACATCGCCAGTGGCAACTTGTGCGCCGACGCCGACGTTGACTCTATCGACGATGCCGTCGACGGGTGATGGAACTTCCATTTCCATCTTCATCGCTTCAAGGATCAGGATTGGTTCGCCTTCAGCTACGGAGTCGCCCGGGCTGAGTATTTGCTTGTAGACCGCACCGGGCATTTGGGCAACGACGTCAGTCGTTTGTCCGGATGATGCTGGCGAAGCTGCTGGTGCATCGCCTGAACTTGGTTTGATGCCGACACGATAGACCTTGCCATCGACAGTGACGACATCGTTTTCAACCGCCATGAAGAACTCTTTGTTGTTCACGGTGACGCTGTACTTCGCGGTTCCGCCTGAAGCTGCGGCGACAGGTGCGGCTGCGGCATTGGGATCTTTCTTGCGAACGCCAACTTCCGCGTCACCTTGCAAGAATCGAATGCCTTTTTCTTTGCAGGCCGCCGCGATGAAAATGTTCTCATCGGTGACCGGAAGGCCAGCATCTTCCAAAGCCTTTGTTGCTGGTGCGATGCCCTTGGTTGGGTCAGCGTCGTTCAGCTCCAGCACTGGACGCGTCGTTGGCTCCAGTTCCAATTGATCCTTCGCCAGCTGAATGATTTCAGCGTCGGGCTCGACGGGTGTCTTGCCGAAATAGCCCAAGACCATTTTGCCGTATGGTTCGGCGATTTTCTTCCAAGGCCCAAACATCACGTTGTTGAACGCTTGCTGGAAGTAGAACTGGGAGACAGGAGTCACCGAGGTTCCGTAGCCGCCTTTGCGGACCACGTCACTCATCGCCATGATGATTTCGGGATACTTTTCCATGATGTTGTTGTCACGCAACATCTGTGTGTTGGCTGTCAGTGCTCCGCCTGGCATTGGGCTCCACGGAATCAATGGTTCCACCGCGGTGGCTTCAGGCGGCAAGAAGTAATCACTCATGCAATCCTTGAATACTTCTTCTGCCTCACGCACCTTTTCCACATCGACGTCTAGTTCATAGTCCGTCCCGCGCAGTGCGTGCCACATCACCAAGACATCGGGCTGACATGTTCCGCCGCTACACGGCGCCATCGATAGGTCGATCGCGTCGGCACCCGCATCAATAGCAGCTTTGTTGGCCAGGACGCTGACGCCCGCCGTTTCGTGGGTGTGAAAATGAATGAAGGCGTCCGACGGCAGCATCTTGCGAGCGGCTTTGATGGTTTCGTAGACCTTGTTTGGTGCAGCAGTACCCGATGCGTCCTTGAAGCAGACCGCATCAAACGGAATGTCAGCGTCAAGGATCTGCTGCAAAGTCGATTGGTAGAATTCTGTATCGTGAGCGCCACTGCATCCCGGCGGCAACTCCATCAACGTCACGCAAACCTGGTGTTTCAATCCGGCATCAGTGATGCACTGGCCGCTGTAGATCAAGTTATTGACATCGTTGAGCGCGTCAAAGTTGCGGATCGTTGTCATGCCGTGTTTCTTAAACAGGTCAGCATGAAGCTTGACGATATCACTGGATTGAGAGTCCAGCCCAACGACATTGACGCCCCGCGCAAGCGTTTGCAGATTGGCATCCGGACCGGCCGTTTCGCGAAAGGCATCCATCATGTCGAACGCGTCTTCGTTGCAATAGAAATACAACGACTGAAAACGAGCACCGCCACCGGCCTCGAACCAGGTGATGCCAGCATCGCGAGCTGCTTCAACCGCTGGCAGGAAATCTTTGGTGAAAACACGTGCTCCGAAGACGGACTGAAATCCATCGCGGAACGCCGTACACATGAACTTGACGCTTTTCTTAGCCACTGAGTTTTCCTTTGTCGAAAACGAGGGGACACATCCCCATCAATCTCTGCTTTGTAATTATTTTGCCAATTCAGCCCACAGCACGCCGGCGGCAATCGCACTGCCAATCACACCTGCCACATTGGGAGCCATCGCATGCATCAGCAAGAAATTGTTGGGGTCTTCTTGCTGGCCCACCATCTGAACAACCCTCGCGGAGTCAGGTACAGCTGAAACGCCGGCTGCTCCAATCAATGGGTTGATCTTTTCTTTCAAGAACAAGTTCATCAGCTTGGCAAACAAAACGCCTCCAGCGGTTGCCACCGCAAATGAAACGGCGCCGAGCGTGAAAATCCCAATCGACTGAGGTGTTAAAAAGGTGCCCGCTTCGGTGCTGGCGCCCACCGCAAAGCCAAGCAAAATAGTGACAATGTCGATGAACGCGGTTCGCGCCGTGTTTGCTAAACGTTCAGTGACCAAACTCTCCTTCAGCAAGTTTCCGAAGAAGAGCATCCCGAGAAGCACAACGGCTCCCGGCGCGATCAACGCACAGATCAAGAACGCCACTACGGGAAAGATCATTTTCTCGCGTTTGCTGACGGTGCGTGGCGGAGCCATTCGGATGAGGCGTTCCTCGCGAGTGGTCAGCAACTTCATTATGGGCGGTTGAATGACCGGAACGAGTGCCATGTAGGAATACGCGGCAATCGCGATCGCGCCGAGCAACTTAGGAGCCAACTGGGAAGATAGAAAGATCGCCGTCGGACCATCCGCCCCACCGATGATTCCGATCGCTCCAGCTTCTTTCAAACTGAACCCCAAAAACAATGCACCGATGAAGGTCGCAAACACACCGACTTGAGCCGCCGCGCCCAACAGGACCAACTTCGGGTTGGACAACATCGTCGAGAAATCGGTCATCGCGCCGATCCCCAAGAAAATCAGCGGTGGGTAAAAGCCATAACTGACTCCCATGTACAAGTAACTGAGCACGCTGCCGGGTTTGTACTGGATCTGATCGCCGACCTGCGTCCATGACGGTACGTCATAGACACTCATTCCCATGCCTTCGGCCATGGGGATATTGCCCACAATTGCGCCCATCCCGATCGGGACCAGCAGCAGTGGTTCGTAGTCTTTGGTGATTGCGAGAAAAATGAACACGATCCCAATCAGGATCATGACCGCATTGCCAAGAGAGATCGAATAGAATCCCGTCGTCTTGAGAAACTCCAGCAAGATTTCCATCGGTCGATTACCCTTTGTTTTGCAGACGCGAGTGCAGAACAAAACCGATCGCTGCCATCACCGCCTCGTCGTCCGCGACTTGGCTCTCTGGATGCGACTGAGTTGTACTGGATCGACCGTGCGGATCTTCGACTTCGGGGAAGTACTTTCCGACGATCGCCAGGATATGTGGCAAGGCAGAAATGAATGCAAATATCAGCAGCAATGCGATTGCCACGATCAGCATCCCGGTGATCGCAATCGTGATGCCTCGCGAGACTACGCTTTGGGCGAACAACGCGCCGGTGAAAGGGATGTCGAAGCTTGCCGCTGGCATTTGAACGGGTTTCCCGAAATGTTAAAAAGTGGACTCGCAGTCAATCGAAAGCGAGTGCGTTTTTGCCTGTCAGGGCGAATGTGGTCGCGTCTGATTGAGCACAGGATATCCCAAGCGCCTCTACGTTTCATCCCTTCAAGCCGCAGAAAAATGACGCAGGCGCATGATTCGGCATGATCCAAGACCACGGAAGCTGCTCGCCGGACTCACCGATCCGCCTTGAGCTACAATCTGCGATTCTCGCCATGCGGTACATGCCTATGTTTCGTCGTCTCGTTTGTCTTTCTGTAAGCTGCGCCGCAATGGTGTTTCCAGGTTTGGTCGATGTCCAGCGTGCGAGCGCACAGGATATGACCAAGCTGGATCTTTCCAAAGCTGGAAATGCTCAGGTCGCTGAGATCATGAAGACATACGGCGGTCGTGGCGTGATGGCGGATCAGTCGCCGCCCACTCCAGCCGCAGAAGCGGTCACCTCTTTCCAAGTACGCGACGGCCTGGAGATCCAGTTGGTCGCCAGCGAGCCGGAAGTTTCTCAGCCATTGTTTTTGTCTTGGGATTCACGCGGTCGCATGTGGGTCGTCCATTATCGGCAGTACCAATTTCCTGCTGGCTTGAAGGTGCTCCGTTACGACCAGCACCTGAGGGCTGTCTTTGACAAAGTCCCTGATCCACCACCACACGGCACACCCGGCTTGGACAAGATCACGGTCCATACCGATACAGATGGTGACGGAATCTATGACGCGCAGAAGGACGTGATCACCGGATTGAACATCGCCAGCAGTGTCGCGATCGGGCGCGGCGGCATCTGGGTTTTGAATCCACCGTATTTGTTGTTCTACCCCGACGCAAATCGCGACGACGTCCCCGACAGCGAGCCTGTGGTTCACTTGTCAGGATTTGGATTGCAAGACACGCACTCGGTGGCCAATAGCTTGATGTTCGGTCCGGATGGCTGGCTCTATGGAGCGAACGGCAGCACCACGGTCGGCGATGTTAGTTCGGCAGTGACCAAAGGAGTTCGCTTTCAAGGTCAATGTGTGTGGCGGTATCACCCCGATACGAAAGTGTTTGAAATCTACGCCGAAGGTGGCGGCAATACGTTTAGCCTGGACATCGATTCAAAGGGGCGAGTGTTCACGGGCACCAACGGCGGCAAGACACGAGGTTGGTATTTTCCGCAAGGAAGTTACAGTGCCAAGAATTGGGGTAAGCACGGACCGCTGACAAACCCGTATGCATTCGGCTTCTTTCCGCCCATGAAATTTAAGGGCGATGGAAGACGCTTTCCGCAGGCCTTTTGCATCTACGAAGGCGGTCTACTGCCCGACGAATATGACGGCAATATCATCGCGCCCAATTCCCTGCACAATTTGGTCTGGGACAGCAAACGAATTCCTGACGGATCCACTTACCGGACCGAAGACAACACGAACTTGCTGGAAACTCCTGATCGATGGTTTCGACCGGTCTATGCCGGTGTTGGCCCGGATGGCGCGGTCTACCTTGCCGATTGGTACGACACTCGCCTGAGTCATGTCAGCCCGGTTGATGACTGGCATAAAGAAAGCGGCCGGATTTACAGAGTCGTACCCGATGGCATTCAACCCGGGTACACCGCAGGCGACTTACATGACTTGCCCAGTGGACAACTGATCGACCTGTTTGACCATTCCAACAAGTGGGTTCGTCAGCGTGCTGCCTTGGAGCTCGGCTGGCGCGGCGACAAGACGGTCGTGCACAGGCTTCACAAGAATGTTAGCGAAAAATCGTCTCTGGAATCCCTCTGGGCAATCAATTTGATGGGCGAACTGACGACAGAGCGAACTGAGCGCTGGATGACACACCAGGACCGCAACATTCGCCGCTGGGTCGTTCGCTTGTTAGGCGATCGGCACGAAAGTGCTCCCAACCTAAGTGCAGTAGCCGCTTGCGAACTTGATTCGCAAGTCCGCAGCCAAGTCGCGTCTTATGTTCAGCGAGCTAGTACCGGTGATGCGATGATGATTTTGCAATATCTGCTCAAGCACTCCGAAGATGTGGACGACCCTCATTTGCCACTGATGTACTGGTGGGCCTTGGAATCTCACGCGTCAGCTCATGAAGAGATCGCGGAGTTGTTTGGAAAGCACTTTGGCATGTGGGAAGAACCGATCGTGCAAGAACACATCCTCAGCCGATTGATGCAGCGGTACGCGGCAAGCGGAACAGACGCAGACTTGGTGCAAGCTGCCTTGCTGTGGGAGTTGGCTCCCGACGAGAAGTCAAAAGCCGAATTGATGAAGGGCCTGAATCTGGCATTCCAAGGCCGTTCGATGCCCAAGCTACCCGATGCGTTGGCCAGCGAACTGGCCAGCTACCAAGCCAACCTGGGCGATGGCGGATTGGTGCTAGGACTGAGAGCGGGCGATGAAGACGCGGTCAAAAAAGCGGTCGCAGCTATTTCAAACTCGTCGGCGGATCTTGGTGTACGGCTAGAACTCGCACGCGTTTTTGGCGAAGTGCCTCATACTTCCGCAGTTAAGCCACTCATTGCATTAGCCGCCAGCGGTCGCACCAAAGAGCCAGCCCTGCAGCGTGTCGCGATTCGTTCATTGGGACTGTACGACGACGATACGATTGCCAAATCATTGGTCGGCGCGCTCAACAGCAAAATCTCAGCCGAACATGGATTGCGTGCAACAGCTTGCCGAACGCTTGCAAGTCGACCTCGATGGGCGCGAGCCTTGCTGGACGAACTTTCCGCTTGGAGACTACGCCGCGAACAAGTTCCGCCAGACGTAGTTCAACAGCTGCGTAGCTATGATGAACCCGAAATCGCATCTTTGGTGGAAACGGTTTTCGGCAAATCCGTGCAAGTCGCTTCACCCGCGAAGCTCGCTGAAATGAAACGGTTGAAAACACTCGTTGCCAAGAAACCGGGCGACGCTGGGGCCGGACGTAAGCAGTTCGAAAAACGCTGCGCCAACTGCCACCAGTTGTTCGGTGAGGGCAAAAAGGTCGGGCCGCCATTGGATGGATATGAACGCGGAAAACTCGACTTTTGGCTTCACGGGATTGTCGAACCGAGCCTTGAAATCCGGGAGGGATTTCAATCGTATTTGATTCTGACAGAAGACGGCCGAGCGTTGACGGGCATGATCGCCGCTCAAGATGCAAACACAGTCACATTGCGTAACGCTGAAAATCAAATCATGGTAGTCAGCCGCGACGACATCGAGCAGCTCAAGGCATTGCCGATTTCCTTGATGCCTGATGACGCTCTCAAAGACATGACTGATCAACAAATCCAAGACCTATTCGCATACCTCTCCTTAGGAGCGTAACGGTGCCAACCCATCGATTACCAGCCAACCGTCGTCAGTTCCTTGCCGCCGCAGCGGCATCGACACTCGCCAGCACCTTGATGACTTCGCGTCATGCGGTGGCCGCAGAAAGCGATTCAACGCAAAACAAAATTTGCGTTTTCACCAAGCCATTCAATTCACTTTCGTTCGATGAACTGGCCGACAAAATCGCGGAACTCGGATTCGACGGCATCGAGGCGCCGATTCGCAAAGGCGGCCACGTCGAAACCGCTGCGATTGCAGACGAGTTACCCAAGTTGGTCGAAGCGCTAAAAAAACGCAAGCTTGAAATCACGCTGGTGACATCGGACATCAATGATCCCGATGACCCAATCACATCCAAGTTTTTGCGAACGCTGGGTACACTTGGCATCGAGCGGTACCGGATGAAGTATTTCCACTACGACTTCAAACAACCCTTGGCCGATCAATGGGAAGAGTGGCAGCCGAAGCTTCAGCAACTCGCAGAGATGAATCACGAGTACGGCGTTCAGGGCCTGTATCAAAATCATGCCGGCACGAAATATCTTGGTGCTTCGGTTTGGGACTTGCGGGAAGTTCTCGGCGACATCCATCCCAATGACTTGGGGGTTGCTTACGACATCCGCCACGCGACTGCCGAAGGAACGACGACTTGGCCGGTTGCTTTTCGTGCGATCGAGCCCAGCTTGGGAATGGTCTACGTAAAAGATTTTTCCATCGAGAACAAAAAGGTCACCAACGTGCCGTTGGGCGAGGGCTACGTCGATAAGTCGTTCTTCAAGATGCTTAGCGAGGTAGGTTACACCGGACCGATTTCGTTGCACGAGGAGTACCTGGATCATCGCGACCCGAAGTTGGTCCCGGATCACTTGGCTGCGATGAAGAAAGATTTGGGAGTGCTGAAGGGATGGTTGAAGTAACGCCGCAAGTTCGGCAGTCTTAACGATGAACTAGGTGCTCGGCAGAAGGCGATGGCCTAACCATCGTAAGCCCCGCGAGGGCCTCGCGGGACAACTTGGAAGTAGTATATGAAACGGATCGTTACCTTTGGCGAGATACTGGGTCGGTTGAAGCCTGGGGGAACCCAGCGGTTGCATCATGCGATGCCCGGAAGTCTTGATGTTAGTTTTGCTGGGCCCGAAGCGAATGTTGCTGCGACGATTGCGAGCCTGGGCGGCGACGCTTCGTTTGTCACTGCGTTGCCGAACAATGACCTGACCGACGCTTGCATCGCTGCATTGCAGTCCACTGGTATGGCAAGCCACATCATTCGAACTCAATACGGGCGGCTAGGCCTTCGGTTTCAAGAAATGGGGTCCGGCTATCGACTGACGCGCGTGACGGATGACCGCGAGCATTCGGCGTTGAGTCTGACGGACCCAGCCGCTTTCGACTGGAAGTCGATCCTCTCTGGTGCAGCTTGGTTCCATTTGAGCGGAACAACCCCCGGCATTTCCGCCGCATCTGCTCAAGCAACGCTCAGTGCCGTTCAAGATGCCAAAGAGCTAGGCGTGAATGTCGCGCTGTCCCTCGGATTCGAGTCCGGGCTTTGGCAGTGGGACGAATCAGCCGGTGAGAGCGAGCTAGCGAGCAGAGTGTTGCGAGACATTCTGCCGTCGGTCGATCTGCTGATTGTGACGGAAGAGGATTTCGCCAAAGTACTTCAAATGCACTCAAGCGATTACCCTGAACTCGCGAAACAAGCCGTCGAAGAGTTTCCGAATCTTCAGATGATCGCTACTCCCCTCCGGGAGCATGGACAAGCTTCGGCACAACATTGGGGTGGAATGCTGTTCGACGCAAAGAGCGAGGAAGCTGAGTTCGCGCCGCTAGCTGGCGGCCAATACGCACCCTACGAGATCACCAACGTCGTCGACGCCGGCGGAGCTGAGGATGCGTTCACGGCCGGGTTGTTGTTCGCGTTGAACTGTAATGACTACGTTTCGCCAGCGGACGCGTTGAACTTTGCTGTCGCAGCGTCGTGTTTGGCTCACAGTGTTCCAGGCGAATGGAGCGGTGTGATGCGTGATGAGGTTGACGGATTGGTCAACGGTTCGGCGTAGCGATAACGCGAATATCAAAGGCAAATTTGCGCTCCCGACAGGGGCCTCGTAAATACCGCTCTTGAAATCCGCGACGGCGTTGCCCGGAGGCAGAGTGAAATTAAGTGTTTGTGGCGTTCTGCCGCCAAACGCAATACCGTCTGTAGCGATTAATCTGAACGCGCGTCTGGTTGTACGATCGCACCATCTGGTTTGAATCGCGACATTCGCGACGTTTTGCGCACTCCAACGCAATTAGCTAACCGTTTTCCCTTCTCTCATCGGGCAATTCGTCAAGAATGTTGTAGGTTCAAAGTGAGAGAGTCTATGACTCGGCACTCACATTTCTGCTAACGAAAACGAACCATCGATAACGCTCAGGCAACCTCATGTCCTTGACCACTATTAAACGCACGAAATCACTGGTCGACCCTGAAGTACAGGGCAGCATCCTGAAGAAAGTTGCCACTCACTGGGTGCTCTTCTTCATCTGCAATGCAGTCGCATTGACGATTTGGATTCGCTTGTTCGAGCAACCTGATGTCGCTTGGGGACAGACGTTTGGCGACACCATGCGTCGCTTTCTTCCGTTCTTTGTGATCACTGCAGCTTTAATTCCGGCGTTTGTTCTGGACACGCTGAAGCTGACCAACCGATTCGCTGGTCCGATCATGCGACTCCGCGGTGCATTGGCAGACGCCAAAGCAGGTCGCGAAGTCAAGCCGCTTCACTTCCGCAATAGTGACTTCTGGCAGCAAATTGCGTCGGACTTCAACTCGCTGGTCGAGCGTAGCGATGTGTCGCCAAGCAAGTCAAGCGAAAGCAAAGACGACGCCTGATTCGCGTCGCCGCTTGAATCTGCTGCAGGGTCCCCTTTGAGTTCTAACCACAAGTAATCGTGATGCGAAAAATCACTCACCATTCTCGTCGCTCCCCGTCTCGGGATGCCAAGCGACGTCGCGGAGTCGCTGCCGCGGAATTTGCTGTCTGTCTACCAGTCATCGTACTGCTAGTGTTCGGGTCCATGGAAGCTTCGAGCTTCATCTTCTTGAAGCAGTCGCTGAACGTAGCCGCTTACGAAGGCATCCGTGAAGCGGTGCGCAACGGATCAACGAACGCTGATGCGACAGACCGCGCTGACAACATACTCACGTCGCGAGACGTGCAGGGATTCGCCATCAATTTCCCAAACGGAGATGTGTCGGTGGTCCCACGGGGGGAGGAAGTTGTGATTGAAGTCACGGCTCCAACAGATTCGAACAGTCCGCTGGCGGGCCAGTTCATCACCAATCGTTTGCTCACTGCCCGCGTTGTAATGGTAAAAGAATGAAATTCCTCGTTGATCTACAGAATGCCCGTCTTGCACATCGCAGTCGGTCCCGTCGAAATCGCAAAGGTGCGATGTTGGTGCTGATCGCTATTATGCTGATCGCCTTCATGGTCACCGTCGCGTTCACGGTCGATGTTGCCCACATGCACTTGACCCGAACGCAACTTCGAACCGCAACCGACGCGGCTTCTAAGGCGGCTGCGATCGAATTATCACTCACGCAAGATCGCAACCTTGCGATCGCTCGCGGTCAAGCCATTGCCGCACAGAACACCGTCGCTTCGGACCCGATGCTTTTGGACGCTGGCGACTTCGAATTCGGAAACGCCCAAGCAAGTGGAGCCGGAAGGTTCGTCTTTGATACAGCTCGCTTCCCAACGAACAGTGTTCGCGTCAACGGACGTCGAACCTTTGGATCGCCGTCCGGCCCAGTGCCACTTTTCTTTGGCAACATTATGGGCGTCGATTTCTTTGAACCCACCATCGACTCGGCCGCGACTTATATCGAACGAGACATCGTCTTAGTTGTCGACCGAAGCGGGTCGATGCGAGGACAAAAATTCAATGACCTTGTTTCCGCTATCGATGTCTTCACAGCAACGCTGGGCGAAACTGCGGTAGAAGAACGTGTTGGACTTGCATCGTACAACGATCAAGCGTCAGCCGACGTACCACTGACCGTCGATCTAAATCAGATTTCTTCTTCGATGGCTGCGTTGCCCGTTGGCGGATTCACAAGTATCTCTCGAGGCATGTCCGCCGGAAAAACGTTGATGGACACGAGTCGCGGGGCTGAATTTGTCGAACGAACTTTCATCGTGATGACGGACGGAAGACACAATCGCGGCCCCGAGCCGCGAACCGTTGCCACCGCTTTGGCGGGAGACGGCGTCCAAATTCACACGATCACGTTTGGTGCAGACGCCGATCAGCCGCGGATGCGAGAAGTCGCTCAAATCGGTGGCGGCGAGCATTTTCACGCTTTGACTGGTGCCCAGCTTCGTGATATCTATCGCGAAATCGCCCTGACCCTCAGCACAGTGATGACAGAATAGTCGCCCACGTAGCCACCCTACGTTTGCCGATCCATTTGAAACATTAACGAACGTTCCCATCATGAAATTCCGTCTTCCAAAAACCAGATCGATTCGACAGGTAGCCAAAGCTCGCAAGGGTGCTGCGATGGTCGAGTTCGCGATTGTCGCGCCGATTCTGTTCTTGTTCTTTTTCGCTGCTTTTGAATTCTGTCGCGTCAATATGATTCGCCACACGGCGGACAATGCGGTCTACGAGGGCGCGCGAGTTGCGATCATTCCTGGTGCCACTGCGGCCGAAGCCGAAGCTGAAGCTAGGCTGATTTTGAATTCACTGGGCTTGAACAACGTCACGGTCACAGTCACACCGGGCACGATTCGTCGAGACACGGAAGAAGTCACCGTTCGAGCCGAGATTCCACTGGATCAAAACAGCTTCATTCCAGCTTCGTTCACCTCCGGTCAATCAGTCGATCGCGAACTAACAATGACGCGTGAAGGTGTTCGTCAAGGCAACAGCAACGGCCGCGCACGACGCATCCGATAGAAGCCTTGGAGAAGCTCTATTGAGTGAGCAGTCGATTCAGTTCGACTGCGGCGATGTCGATCGAATGCTTTGCGTGGACCTCGTGAAAACCCAACTGAGCCAGTTCTGATCGCGTTGGTTCATCCAACTTCAACCGCTGGATTGATTGGCAGAGTTCATCTTTGTCTCCTGGTGCAAATGTCACGCCGCCTCTGGTTGAACGCACTAATTCGCCGAACGCGCCGTGATTCGGCTGCACAACGGGTACTCCCGAGGCGAGTGACTCCAGGACGAACAGGCCTTTGGGTTCTTCGTAATCGGTTGGCACGCTGAGCAGGTGTAACGACTGCAGGAACTTGACTTTGCCTTCAAGGTCGGGACTTCCGTGATATTGGAAACGATCGCTGAGCCCAGCTGACTCGATTCGCTCAACGAGTTCGTCGAAGTAGCTGCGGTTTGATTCGCCTAGCCATCCGGCAACATGAAGGTGCAGATCGGCATGTTGCTCTTGAGCTGCCAACTCGATGAATGCATCGACTAAATGATGCACGCCTTTCTCGGGAGCGATCCTCGCCAGAAAGCCAAGTCGAAAGGGGCCAGAGTCATCGGGGTTGGCTCGGGCGTAAGGAGAAAGGTCAAGTGACAACGGTACAATGGCGATCTTCTCGGTCGGAATCGATAAGAGTGATCCCATTTTTTGTCCGTAGAATTGACTGTTGACGATCACGTGATCGATACAGTTGATTAATCCGCTGCACAACTTGATCGCCTCGTCGTGATAAGGCTGTGGGAGATGATCAAGGAAAATATCATCACCTTGGAGTACGACCGCGATCTTTGCGTTTGGAAGTGATTCGCGAATCTCAGGAAGCGCGCCTCCGATCAGCAGGTTGCTTAGCACAATGGCGTCGGGCTTCATCTCGTCGGCCATCCATCGGACCAGTCGGCGAACTTCGTCTGCCTGATAGCCGTTGGTTCCTTTCAGCATGGAAACGGACAAGGCTCCCAGTTTGGCGGCATCGGTGGAGCTGGCTCGTTTCGTTACCCAGCGTATCAGCGGTGGCCAGTCCAGCATTCGCATCAGCGGTTTGGGGACATGCCGCAGCCAGGGCATTTGCTGAAGCAGGTAGATATGGATTCCGCCAAAGAACACATTCTCCGTAGCCAGGCTTTCTCCATCCGTGCGAATCGGTGTATAGACGGGCTGAAGCACGCAATCGATGCCTTGCTCTCGCATCGCTTTCGCAAGCTGATTGTCATGCATGCAACTTCCGCAATACATACCGGCCGCTCCAGCGGTCAAATAAACGACCTTCATCTATCTAGACTCCTTCGCGGTGTGCTTGTCGAAAACGCTCGTTGTGGCAATTCATGGCCGCTCCTATACTCCGATTCACCTTTTGCAGCCGACGTCTTCTCTACCTTTGCATCTTCATGTCGCAATCCGACCAGTTAACCAAACCATCCGCCGCGACAGCCCCGTACTTTTGGGGAATCGACATTGGCGGTACCGGCATCAAAATTGGCTTGGTTGATGACATCGGCCAGACACTGTCCTATCATCGCATTCCAACACGCGAATCCGAAGGCCCCCGCGCTGCGGCAGAGCAGATCGCCAAGGTGATTACCGAAGCCGAAGCTGAATTAGGCGTGGGCGACGACATCAAGCGAGTCGGATTGGGGGCGCCCGGCCCGATGGATTTGCCGCGTGGATATTTGGTCGCTCCCCCACAGCTACCCACTTGGTGGGACTTCCCGATCCGTGACACGGTCGGTGAATTGCTGGGCCGAAAGGTCTCTTTCTTAAATGACGCCAATGCGGCTGCGTACGGTGAGTTCTGGCTTGGCAGTGCCAAAGGTGAACCGTCCATGATCTTGCTGACTCTGGGGACGGGGGTCGGCGGCGGCATCATCGTTGACGGCGAATTGGTCAACGGCGTCAATAGTTGCGGCAGCGAATGCGGACACATCCTTGTCGACGCATCACCCACCGCTCAACTTTGCGTGTGGGGTGGCGGTCGCGGTCACTTAGAGGCGTACGCATCGGCCAGCGGTGTGGTACAGCGGACTCATCAGCGATTAACCGAAGGAGCCCAAAGTGTTCTGCGTGGACATCTTGGTGGCGGCGACAAAGAGCTCACTGCAAAACGCGTTTACGAAGCAGCGGCGGGTGGCGACGAATTGGCGTTGGAAATTGTCGACGATACCGGTTATTGGTTGGGAATCGGCGTGACGACGCTGGTCCACACGCTTGACCCTGGATCGGTTGTCTTGGGTGGAGCCATGAATTTTGGTGGACCGGGCGATCCGATTGGTGAGCGTTTCCGGACGAAGATTTCTGAAACCTTCCGCGAGCGAACCTTTCCCAACGTGTTTGAAGGCACCACGATTACCTTTGCCAGTTTGGGTGCCGACGCTGGCTATTTGGGCGTCGCTGGCTACGCTCGCAAAGAATACCTCGACGAACAATTCAAGGCGCGTCTGGCGTCACAGGAATCCTAAGAGAATCGATGTCCGTTCAAATTCGTAACTTCGCAATCATCGCTCACATCGACCACGGCAAAAGCACGTTGGCCGATCGGCTGCTGGAGCATACCGGCACCGTCAGCAACCGCGAGATGAAAGATCAGCTTTTGGACGACCTGGAGCTGGAACGCCAGCGAGGGATCACGATCAAAGCACGCGCCGTTGTGATGCAGTTCCAGAGGGGTGGCGAAAAGTACGAACTGAATTTGATCGACACACCAGGTCACGTGGACTTTCAGTACGAAGTCTCTCGTTCGTTGGCTTGCTGCGAAGGCGTGCTCTTATTGGTTGATGCGTTTCAAGGCGTCGAAGCCCAGACCGTCGCCAACGCTTATGCTGCGATGGAACATGATCTGAAAATTATTCCGGTCATCAACAAGATCGACCTGCAGCACGCGCGGCCCGACGAAGTGGCCGAAGAAATGATGAATTCGTTGGGCACCGATCCGGACGAATGTGTGCGTGTGAGCGCAAAGACAGGTGAAGGTGTTGATGGGCTGGTTGATGCGATCATCGAGCACGTTCCACCTCCCGTGGGCGATCCAAATGCAACGCTGCAGGCGATGGTGTTTGATTCCAACTACGACGATTATCGAGGCGCGATCAGCTACGTTCGCATCATGCAAGGAACGGTCAAGAAAGGTCAGAAGATCACTTTTCTACGCGCCGGCACCACACACGAGGTCGTCGAACTGGGCCGATTCGCTCCACAGCGGTTAGCGGCGGATCAGCTGCAAGCGGGACAAGTCGGCTACCTGATTTGCAACATCAAGAGCCTGGGTGACGTCCACATTGGCGACACGATCAGCATTCCCGGCGACAAAGCTGCTGAGCCGCTGCCCGGATATTCGCGTCCAAAGCGAATGGTCTACTGCGGACTGTTCCCCAGCGACGGCCAAGATTTCAGTGAGCTGCGTGATGCATTGGAACGACTGGCAGTAAACGACCCTAGCTTTGAGTTTGAACCTGAGACGAGCGATGCGCTAGGATTTGGATTTCGCTGCGGGTTCTTAGGGCTGTTGCATATGGAGATTGTCCAACAGCGTTTGGAAAAAGAGTCCGATGTGGATCTGGTGCAGACCGCGCCGAACGTCACGTATGAGATCATCAACAAACGTGGGGAAACGCTGACGATTCACAAACCGCAGGATGTTCCGGATCCGGGCGATATCGAGGAATTTCGCCAGCCGATTGTTCGCTGCAATGTGATTGTGCCGGATGACTTTATCGGGGCGGTCATGAAATTGTGCCAAGAGCGACGTGGGATTCAACAAAGCCAAGAGTATTTGGCGGCGGGTCGCGCGATGCTAACCTACGACATCCCACTGGCTGAAGTCGTCTATGACTTGCACGACAAAATCAAGAGCTGCACTCGTGGCTATGGCACGCTGGACTACGAAATCGTCGGCTACGAAGCAGCTGATCTTTGCCGACTGGACATCATGGTCAACGGCAGTCGCGTCGACGCACTGAGTGTCGTGTGCAACAAGGCTGATGCAGATCGCCGCGGCCGGGCGGTTGCCAAGACGTTGAAGAAGGAAATCGAGCGACACATGTTTGAAGTTGCCGTGCAAGCTGCGATCGGTAGCCGTGTGATTGCAAGGGAAACGATTCCTGCCATGCGTAAGAACGTGACCGCGAAATGCTACGGTGGTGACATCACGCGAAAACGTAAATTGCTTCAGAAACAAAAAGAAGGCAAGAAACGCATGAAGGCAATCGGCAATGTCGAGATCAGCCAAAAAGCGTTCATGGCGGTGCTAAGCGATAACGAGCAGGGCGGATAGCTTTCCTGCTTTGTGAGGCGCAACCGCTACAATCGGTAGCTTGCGCCAGATGCAACTGCTATGCAGCCGCGTCGATGCGATTGCATCGGCACGGTCGCGCTGGGCAACCTAGTTAACCGTAGGTAATTAGATTCTCAGTCCGCGGAATATGCATCGTGTCAAACGAAAAAATGGTCAACCACTACGAAGTCCTTGAAGTCAGTCCTTCGGCAAGTGCATCGACAATCGAACAAGTTTTTCGGTTGTTGGCCAAGAAGAATCATCCCGATTTGGGAGCCGGTGCCGACGTTGCTGCCTACAAGCAACTGGTCGCTTCGTTTGAAGTCCTACGTGACCCGCAGAAGCGTTCTGACTATGACCGGATGCTGAACGAACAGAAGCAGGGCGGAACAGATATTCAAAGCAGTACCGAGGCGGCTGCTGACGACTGCCTTGATCGCTACCGCATGTTGTCGGTCTTGTACGCTCAGCGCCGCAAGAACTACAAAAAGCCTGGGATCGGAATTGGAAGCCTCGAAGAAATGGTCCCATTTTCACCCGAAGTACTGCAATTTCACTTGTGGTATTTCAAGGAGAAAGGCTGGGTGACTCGCGAGGAAAGTGGGCAGCTGTCAATTTCTGCTGCCGGCGTCGACTACATCGAGTCAATGAATCAGCCTCAAACCAGAGGGCAGCTAAGAATCGAGCAGCAAGCTTCGGTTCTTCCGGCACCCACAGCCGGCTAAGGCAGTCACTTTTGCAGTCTGGTCGAAAGTAGCCTGGCAATCGCACTGTTCTGCGACTGTCGATCGGTAGCTGCCACGATAGTTTCAAGGCAACCACGTTGGCGAGCGTTAATCGACAAGGGAGCCTTCGCTGCGGGGACCTTGGGCACCAGTTTTTTGCTGATTTGGGCCATCAGTTCTGGCACGCCCTGTCCTGTGGTTGCAACCGTTTTGCAAGAATCGGTTGGCCCAATGTCTTCGGCTGCCAAGTCCGCTTTATTGAGAACCTGAATCGATTTTTGCGATGATTCCAGGCCTGGTTTTTCCAGTACCGGAGGGGCTAGCTGATCTGGCGTCGTCACCCAGATCACTAGATCGGCCTCCCGGACGGCCTGATTGGCTCGTCGAATGCCCTCTCGTTCAATATCGCCTTTGCCGTCACGTATTCCAGCGGTATCGCTTAGCTGAATCGGCCACCCATCGATCACCGTATCCGCATGTAAGACGTCTCGGGTAGTTCCGGGATGATCCAACGTGATGCTGCGATCATAGCCCACGATCGCGTTGATCAAGCTGCTTTTTCCGACGTTAGGCCGGCCTGCCAAAACCACCCGAAAACGGCCGTGAAGACCAACTTCCAGGTGGCCAAAGTCTAGGATTTCCTGGGCTTCTTCTCGTGTCGTTTCAAACGAAGCTCGCGATGTCGATGCTCGCTGGCACCACTGTAATAACGCTCCGCGAACTTGGTTCATCGCAATCCCAGCGGTGCGCGTTGTAAGGCACTCTGAAAGCACGGTTTGTGCCTCCCGAATCAAAAGCGGTTCATCCGGTTTCCAGCTACCGCTACGCCAGCTAACGATTGCCACACCGCGCTGCTGCAAATCACGAAAAATCCGATCTGTCGCAGCGATGCCACCGTGGCAGTGAATTTCAAACTCGCTGTCGCTAACGGGCACCATGACAATCGACTCTGAAGCGGCATCTTCTTTCGTTTTTTTACGTGAATCGCCGGGCGAAACCGATTCACAACTCTTCACGCCGTGCCAGGCTCCGTAGCGAATTTGCCCCGCAACAAATTGACGTCGCGTTGCGGGTGCAAAGCACTCGTGAATCACGCGGGCTGCGCCGGGACCAGCCACTGCAATCACCGCGATCGCTGAACGACCCACGCCGGTCAACAGGGACGCAGTGGTTGCCTCCGAAGTCGGTTCAGCGAAGTGGTGCGAAGATTCGGTTTTCAGGTCAGACAAGACAAACGGGATTCGTGAGAGAGGTTGGCTTTTCACTAAAGACAAATTGCGAAAGTTAGATAAACTAACGCGGCAGCTCTTGATTGACTACTTTGATTCTCTCCGTGGTACTCCGCTCGGTTATGGCCAAAAGAAAGCCGGATCTTTCTTCGATGCGCGACGAGCGGTTGCTTGACCTGCGGATGTGCGATTTGAATCTCTCGATCGAAGAGTCCTCTTTGGCTCGAAGAACCGATCAGCTGCATCGCGAGCTTGCCGGTCGAGATTTGAACTTTAAGCCACATTGCTGGCTGAGCGAAGAGTGGTTTTCGCCCGATGGTGTTCCGGGCATCGCGATCCCTTTCTACTTGGCCCACCCGCGTCTGGCTCGTTTGGAACGCAAGCAGTTGTTGGAAGTCGAAGGAGGTACGCATGAATGGTGCATGAAAATTTTGCGTCATGAAGCGGGTCACGCCATCGACACCGCGTTTCGCTTGCGGCGCAAGGCTCGTTACCGCGAATTGTTTGGCAAACCCTCGCAAGCTTACCCAGAGTACTACCAGCCCAACCCATCGAGCCACGATCACGTCCTGCATTTGGAAATGTGGTACGCTCAGGCCCACCCGCTGGAGGACTTTGCGGAAACGTTTGCTGTTTGGTTGCGTCCCGGTTCACGTTGGCGCAAACGATACAAGGATTGGCCTGCGATTGAAAAGTTGAATTACGTTGATGAAGTCATGAAATCGATCCGGGGAGAGAAACCACTGGTAAACAGTCGCAAAAAGGTCGACCCGCTTTCTCGGATTCGTAGGACGCTTCGTACCCATTACCAGCGGAAACGGTCGCACTACGAATTCGACTTCCCCAGTATTTACGACAAAGATTTGCGAAAACTCTTCTCGTCAGACGATGAATATCGCCGCTGCATGACAGGTGCTGCTTTTTTGAGTCGCATTCGCAACGAACTTCGCCGCACCGTTGCACATTGGACCGGCGAGTACAGCTACACGATCGATCAGGTCATCCAAGAAATGATCGAACGATGTCGCGAGCTCAATCTGCGACTTGGCACTCCACCGGATGAGGCCAAACGCAACGCGATGATTCTGGTCGCTGTTCGTACCACCCACTTCTTGCATGAAGGTCGGCATCGGGTGGCAATATGAGCAAACTAAAAGTCCTCGTCCTGGTCCGCGAAGGCCACGTACCGCCTGCGACATTGGAAGGTGTTCCAGAGAAAGAGCTGGACGCTTGGAAAGCGGAATTTGACGTCTGCGAAACGCTCCGGCGTCTAGGTCACGAAATACTACCGATTGGTGTCTACGATGACTTAGCGCCGATTCGACAAGCGCTTCGTGACTTTGAGCCTGATATCACTTTCATGATGTTGGAGGAATTCCACGGCGTCGCCACCTACGATTTCGCGATCATTAGCTACTTAGAATTGAAGCAACAAAAATACACGGGCTGCAATCCTCGCGGCCTATTGCTCAGCAAAGACAAAGGACTCAGCAAGAAAGTCCTGACATATCACCGAATTCCGACGCCGCGTTTCGCTGTTTTTCCACGAGGCAAAACAGTCCATCGGCCCAAGAAGCTGGAGTTTCCGCTCTTCGTCAAATCGACCGTCGAGGATGCCTCATTCGGCATCTCACAGGCATCCATCGTTCACACAGACGAACAACTTGCCGAACGTGTCGCGTTCATCCATGAGAAAACCGATGACGACGCGATTGCTGAACAGTACATCGAAGGCCGCGAGCTTTACGTCGGCGTGCTGGGGAACAATCGGTTGAGAACGTTTCCCGCTTGGGAAATGGATTTTGGAAACATGCCCGATGATATCGCACGAATCGCGACCAGCGAGGTGAAGTGGAATCACAAGTACCAAGACAAACATGGAATCACAACGCGCGAAGCGACGGACTTGGACGATGCGATGAAGGAAAAGATCTCGAAAGTCTGCAAGCGGGTTTATCGTGCGTTAAATATGAGCGGCTACGGTCGAATGGATTTGCGTCTGACTGAATCAGGCAGCGTCTATGTCATCGAAGCGAACGCCAATCCGAATATTGAATACGGCGAAGACTTCTCGGAGTCTGCCGAAACCGTTGGGCTCTCTTATGAAGCTCTCTTGCAACGGATTCTAAATCTGGGGATGCGCTACAAAGCCGCGTGGATGACGGGCTAGAAGCTGGGAGTTCAAGGTCGATGACCTGAGTTCAGGTAGCTTTTGGGTGATTGACTCAAAGCGATTCACTTCATCTTCCATTTGTGCAACACCGTAGCGGACCATAATGCCTTCACTCTCCCGGAGGGCAACTCCGTAGCGGACTACGAACCGACGATCACCACATTTGTGAGCCGCTGGCCGTGAGGCCACGGGCCTTGTGTGCAAAAGTGATCGACGAAATGCCCGGCCGCTCACGCGTCACGGCTCACAACGATCCGCTGCGGCGTTACCCGGGAGGAGAGTAAATCCGATTTACTGGCGAATAGAAGTACTCAAGTCCGCTCCGGCGTGCTGCTCTCTTGTCGGACTTACAAGCCGCACGACCTTGGTGCGGACGGTGAGTCCTTATTCCGAACACTACGCCATCGATCCAATTATGCTGTCCTGCGGGCGGAATTGATCCAAAAGAACCAGCACGGGGGATTCGATGCGGTTGAGAGTGATTTTGTGCGCGGCGTATTTGATTTGCGCTAGCGGTATGGCCGTTGCTCAAGACAACACATCGGCACAACCGATCGAAGGGCTACGTGACAATCGGCCTTCCAAATTTGCTCTGATCGATGCTCGCGTCGTCGTGCGTCCAGGCCAGACGATCGATCACGCCACCGTCTTGATCGAAGATACTTCAATCACAATGGTAGCGACCGATGTCGTTGTTCCCCCTGGGTTCATGACGCTGGATTGCACAGGCCAGACGATCTACGCAGGTCTGATTGACGCGTACAGTGATGTCGAAGTCCCACGAACGGATGCGAAGGCTTCCGTCCATTGGAACAGCAACATCACGCCGCAGCGTTCTGCGTGGGTGAACGCGTTGGAAACCCAGGCTGATTTCGACAAGCTTCGTTCACAAGGCATCACGGTTCGCGTCGTGGCACCCCGCCACGGGATCATTAAGGGAAGCAGTTGTGCAGTTCTGACTAGTGACGCTACCGCGGGACGCCGTGTCTTGAAGCAGCGTGTCTGGCAACACGCCTCGTTGACCGTGCCGACCAAAAAGACTGATAGCAAATATCCCAACTCGCCGATGGGTGCGACGGCTCTACTTCGCCAATCAATGTACGACGCGCAGTGGTACCGCGATGCATGGCAGTCTTATCGAAGCGACCCGACTTTGGCGCGGCCCGAAACAAATCAGGCGTTACGCGATCTAAGTGAATCGGTTGCCGAAGAACGCTTCGTCATCGATACGGCAAACGAACGAATGGCACTGCGTGCAGACGACATCGCAAGGGAGTTCTCGCTCTCGATAATCCTTCGTGGGTCCGGCAACGAATACCGTGACGCGAAGGCGATCGCCACTGGTGGGCATCCGATTTTGTTGCCGATCGGATTTGCTAAGAAACCCAAAGTCGTGACGGCTGCCGATGCGAACGATGTGACGCTCCGCGAGCTGATGCACTGGGACCTCGCTCCGACCAATCCCGCTCGGCTTGCCCATGCTGGTGCAACAATCTGCCTGACCACAGATGGCTTGAAGAACGTTGGCGATTTTCTCAAGCAAGCTCGAATCGCTGTCGCGCGAGGCTTGAGTCCCGAAGATGCATTGGCAGCGGTCACGACGACCCCTGCGAAGCTGTTGGATCTTGGTGCGACGGTTGGCCAAGTAAAAGCCGGACAACTAGCCAATTTGCTGATTACAGACGGGGATCTATTCGACAAAGAGACAAAGGTGTTGGAGACCTGGGTGGCTGGCAAACAGTTCATCATTTCGCCGGCGAAGAACGCGACAGATGACGCCCTGGTCGGCGAGTGGACCTTGGCGTTTTCGGCTGGCGACGATACGACCGAGTTAGTCTTGGATCTGGTTGGCAAGAAGGAAAAACTTGTCGGCACAGTTTCCGTGCCAACGGATAATGCGCCGGACAATCAGGTGGATAGCAATGAACTGAAGTTGAACCAGGCAAACGAAAACGCAGAACCAACCGACGAAGAGACAGAAAACGAAGACACGGAAGATAACGAAGCAAGTGACGGAAAAAGCGGTGTCCTAAGTGTGAAATTAGAACAGCTTGTGCGGCAAACAGACCGGCTAGATGCCACCGTACGCCTGAACGAATTGGGTTCAGGGTTTTCTCCTGGGCTGTCACAGCTTTCGCTGATTACTGTTGGCGAAGGCGATGAGACGACGACGGTCATCGGCACCATCCGCCTGCCCGACGGCGAAACGAAACAGCTGGACATTACCTTTATTGAATCCGATACGACGGATACATCCAAGGGCAAGTCAGACCTTGATCAAGCAGACGAGAAAAAGGAGGACGGAGACGCAGATCAAACCGATGATTCGCTCGCTCAGACACCTGTCCTTTTTCCACTCGGCGCGATGGGGTTCGAAAAATCTGGGGTTGAACCAGCAACGGTGATCTTCCGTGACGCGACGCTGTGGACTTGCGGTGACGCAGGGAGGATCGAAAAAGGTGACTTGCTAATCCGCGATGGCAAGATCGTGTCGGTCGGAGATAATCTGTCCGTTCCCGAAAACTGTCAGATCGTCGATGCCCGTGGCAAACATATCACGCCGGGCTTGATTGATTGTCATTCGCACATGGCAACCGACGGCGGCGTCAATGAGTCCGGTCAATCGGTGACAGCCGAAGTTCGGATTGGCGACTTTATTGATAATTCTGACATCAACATCTACCGCCAACTGGCCGGCGGTGTGACGACGTCGAACATCCTGCACGGATCGGCCAATCCCATCGGTGGGCAAAACCAAGTGCTCAAATTGCGTTGGGGGCAAAGCATGGACGGGCTTCGGATGAAAGAGGCTCCGCCGGGAATCAAGTTTGCCTTGGGCGAGAATGTAAAACGCAATCAGGGCCGTTATCCGAATACCCGAATGGGTGTCGAGCAAATTATTCGCGACCAGCTTTTAGCGGCAAGAGAATACGACCGAGCGATGCGTGACTACCGGGAGGGAAAACATAATGGTTTGCCGCCGCGGCGCGATCTGCAGCTTGACGCGATGGCGGAGATCCAACGCGGCCAGCGATGGATTCACTGTCATAGCTATCGCCAAGATGAGATCGTAGCAACGCTGGATGTGCTGGACGAGTTTGGTGTCCAAATCGGCACGTTGCAACATATTCTCGAAGGCTACAAGGTCGCTGATCGGATGGCGAAGCACGGCGCAATGGCTTCGTCGTTTTCGGACTGGTGGGCCTACAAGTTCGAGGTGTTCGATGCGATTCCGTACAACGGTGCGTTAATGCATCAGCAAGGAGTCGTGGTGTCTTTCAACAGCGACGATCGTGAATTGGCCAGGCATCTTAATACGGAAGCAGCCAAGGCGGTCAAATATGGCGGAGTCCCCGCAGAAGAAGCGTTGAAATTCGTGACACTGAATCCTGCCAAACAATTGCGAATCGAACAATCTGTTGGTTCAATCGAAACAGGAAAAGATGCGGACCTTGTTGTGTGGAGCGGCCCGCCCCTTTCGACGCTCACCCGTTGCGAACAGACTTGGATCGACGGCCAACGCTACTTTGATTTGGAAAGCGATCGAGCGATGAGAGAACGCGATGCGAAACTTCATGCCGCATTGGTGCAGAAAGTGATCGACGCCAAGACGGATACTAGTGCAGCAAAGAAGTCTGACACCAAGGAGGAAGATCGATGGGCACGGCACGATGTTTTCTGCACCGCCACGGGCGAGGACGGGCATCGGCACGACCAATGGGAGCGACGACGATGAAAAATGTTGCCATGCTGTTTCTGATGGTCACCCTGCTGGGCTACGGTTCCATCACGATCGCTCACGATCAAATCCCCGGCTCTCCGCAGCAAAAGCCGATCGTCATCAAGAACGCAACGATTCACACCGTTGATGGACCCACGATCGGCCGCGGTAGTGTGCTGTTGGTCGACGGTAAGATCACTGCTGTCGGCAAGGCGGTTGTTGTGCCCGAGCGGGCGACGGAGATCGACGCTAGCGGCATGCATGTCTACCCAGGATTGATCGAACCGATCACTGACTTGGGACTGCGTGAAATCAATGCGGTAAGCGAGACAAGTGACACGACCGAACACGGTGATCGAAACCCTAACGCAAAGGCTTGGGTGGCGGTCAATCCAGACAGCGAACTGATACCAGTCGCGAGAGCGGGCGGGGTATTGACCGCGATGACAGCCCCACGTGGCCGTTGGCTGCGCGGGCAAACTGCGGTGATTTCGCTGGACGGCTGGACCGTCGATGAGATGGCTGTGCTGGCACCCGCGGGACTGTACATCGATTGGCGATGGATGGAGCCATCCGATGACGACGAAGAAAAGCGAATTCAAAAACGCGCTGAACGGCAAATGGAGTTCGCGGCCATATTGAATGAAGCGAAACGCTATGGCGAAGGACGAGCAGAGTCGGCGGAACGGACGCCTAGCGATTTACGCTTGGAGAGTCTGCTGCCGCTTCTGCGCGGTGAGTACCCATTGGTTGTTGAGGCAAACTCGCAGTCGGCCATCGAGTCGGCGATTTCTTTTTCACAGCAACACAAACTGAGGCTGGTGATTTATGGGGGCTACGATGCAGAACGCTGCGCCGAGCTTCTGACTAAGTACGATATTCCGGTCATCATCGGTGGCGTGTATCGGTTGCCAATGCGGCGACACGAGGCTTACGACGCGCCCTACACGTTGCCGGCACGGATAAAGGCCGCCGGAGTTCGTTTTTGCATTGGCGGGTACGGCGCTGGTGGCCCCGGTGGAGCGGCAGCTGCCAGAAATTTGCCCTACCATGCGGGCAACGCGGTGGCCTATGGGCTAAAGCACGCCGATGCCGTCCGCAGTATCACACTTTCAGCGGCGGAAATTCTGGGTGTTGCTGACCGGATCGGCTCGATCAGTGTTGGCAAAGACGCGACCTTAATCCTTACCGATGGCGATATCCTGGAGACCGCCACGAACGTCACTCGCGCTTGGATCAGTGGCCGTGAAGTCGACTTAGGCAGTCGACATAAAACGCTTTACGAAAAGTACCGCAAGAAGTACTCGCGTTAGGCAGTTGCGTTATGAAGTTCGCGTTATTGAGCGTCTAAACTCGGTTCAACATTTCACTTTCCCTTTGGGAGAGTCGAGCCTTCGCGAGGAGAGGGCCAATCCAGTATCTCAGCTCGAACCGTTTTGCTCTGCGCGTTTCCCTCCCCGGCCGCTACTGCGCCGGACCCTCCCGCAAGCGGGAGGGTGAAGACTTGCGCAGGATCAAAAATTGCGTTTCGCGTTGAGAGATTGGACACAGTCTCACCATTTGGCGAACCAGTCGGCCAGTGACAACCGCAAGTCATCATCGTGTTTCGCGATGGACTGATTCAATTTGCGAGCGAGCTTTTCGTTTTGCTTTCTTAAGAAGACATCGCGGACGACCTTTTCCATGATTTCGCCCCATTCTTCGGCGACATCTCCGCCAATTTTGCTGACTCGATCAACCTCGAACTCTTCCAAGTCCAGGTGCGCCATCGTGATGTTCGGTGCAATTACAAATGCCGGAGGGACTTCGGCATAGTCGGCAAAAAACTGCAGGCTTGCCGAAGTATCTAACCGAACTTGCATCTTGCCCTTAATGCCGATCGAGTACCACTGCACACCACGATTCCAACGTTCGATTCGCGCGTTGAACTCCATGGGGGCGCGGACGGAAGCATCGATTTGCCAGTGAGTGTTGGTCTGCGATTCAGGCGGCACGCCCGGCTGTAGGTCGCCGGTTCTGCGAACACGATGAATCTTTGCGGTCGTGCCGCCAGACTGGTTTGAATCCGGTGTTACCGGTGGAGGCAGTGTCAGCTCGTATTTGATCCAACGACCGTGGCGCAGTTCCTTGAACCGGCGTTTGGTTTTGATTTCCAATCCTTCGCGGCGAAGTTTGACACCTGCCCAAACCTTTTTGGTTTCACCCCAGTCCTTGTCACCCGAATAGGTTCGCGGTGATTCTCGCAGCGCCAGTTCGGCTAGCCATTGAACACTTGCGCGCGCCTGTGACTCACTAATCGGCAAGGTGGATGTGTGACCCTTGACGCTGGCTGCATTGAGCTTGAGCGATTCTTGAGCACCGGCGATACCACTGCACGCAATGTGAGTGGTGAGGATTGGTACAAGCAGGAACAGCGCACGAAAAAGCCCCCAGCAACCCGCAGATTGCTCGGGGCGATTGTTTCTCAACGTTGCTTCGCAGTGGTCTAACGATAGACCACGGCAAAGTAGACACCATCGCGACCGGTTGCCATGGCGGCACCCGCGTAACGCATGTTGGGACTGGACGTGTAGCACGCCGAAACTCCTGATGGTGAAAATGAACTTGACCAGCCAACGCCTTCATAGCGACCTGGTGCAAACGATCCTGGAGGGTGGCTTTTCATCCCCATTGACGCCATGGTCTCAGCACGACGCTGAGCGACAGCTTGAAGTGTTGGATCGTAGGAAAGAGCACCAACACCCTGGCGAGCCCGTTGGGAGTTCAGCATGGCAAGAACATTGCTGGTTCCGCCAGAGGAATAACCCGACGAGTACGACGTTTGCTGTCCAGGCGAGTAGTTCCCGGAGTAGTTGCTGCTATAAGTCGTCGGGCTGGAATATGTCGGGCTGGAATATGTCGGGCTGGAGTATGTCGGGCTGCTGTAAGTCACGCCCGAGTTCTGTATTACGGAAGCAGCGTTTCCCTGAACGCCGCCACATGTTGCACAGACTGAACCGCCGGTGGTGTAAGTCGGGCTTGAGTAGACGACGTTTTGTGCTGAGACAGGCTGAACCGATCCAAAACTGGCTGCCAGCATCAAACTGACTGACGCGATTGCTAAGCTGCGCACCATGGGTTTCTCCGTTGGTTTGCGAATA
>CAYUGI010000012.1:52894-55602 GCA_964444105.1 uncultured Pirellulaceae bacterium | reverse complement strand
GCTGTTGTCTCGCAGCATCTCTGCCGACAGTCGGTAAGTTGGAAAGCGAGCCACCAAACGGTTGGTGGGGTCTTTGTGAAGCAGTTCTGGGTCAGATACTTCACTCGACTGACGATAAGTTGCGGACATCAAAATTTGCTTGATTGCCTGTTTGATATCCCAACCGTTTTCCATCAAGTCGACTGCCAAGTAGTCCAGCAACTCGGGATGTGTTGGCGGCTGTCCCTGGCTTCCGAAATCTTCCGGCGTGCGGACCAAGCCAGTGCCAAAACACAATTGCCAAAGTCGATTTGCCGCAACGCGACTGGTCAACGGATGATCCACGCTGGTCAACCACTTTGCCAATCCCAGGCGATTGCGAGGTGCATCGCGAGGATACGGAGTCAGCGCGGCCGGTGTTCCAGGTTCAACAGGGTCACTGGGGGCGTCGTACGCACCACGATCAAGCACATAGGTTTGCTTGCGATCGTCCAACTCGCGCATCACCATGATTTCTTGCGTCTCGTTTTCCACTTCGCAAAGGGCTTTGCGCGCGGCCTTGATTTGCGATCGCAGCTGAACTGTTTCTGCGTCGTGTCGAAGTTGCATATGTCGTCGCAGCGTTTCGCTCGAAGCCAACGAATGCACTTCGCCGGCCTTGGATAGTCGCAGTGCTTCCAACGGTGTCAGTTTGACGTCGAAGACACGAAACTGATCAACCAAGCCGTGTTTGAAGCCGTTGTCGCGAAACCGTTCTCCGATCGCGATCGTGTCGCCCCCGCCCCCGGTAATCTGCCGCGTCAAATGATCGCGAACGATTTCCGTTTTCGCGGGCTTTCCATTGACGTAGATCTCTAAGCCACTGGCTTTGCTGGAGCCATCGTTCGTCACGCTTACATGAACCCAGCTTCCGACCGAAATTGGATCGATCGTACGTACACGAATCGCATTGCCGGGCCAAAAGTGAATTAACGACCAACTCAGGCGACCGTCTTCGATCAACAACTGATAACCGCGACTTGCTGCATCCGTCCAAGCTCGCGAGCGATGGAAGATAACGGCACGATTTTTGTAATCGGGCGTTTTCATCCAAAGCGAGACTGAGAATGGATCGTAGCGGTGAAAGATGCCAACCTCCGTCGATACCGCGTCGTCGCCGGTCAATTTCACTGCGCGACCGCTAATGCCCTGCACCGAAGTGTTCCGACCCGACGACTTGCCTTCAAAGTCCAGAGATGCGATTGGCTTTGCGAAACGATCTTCAGCGGGAATATCGTCCAACTCAAGCGTGACGTCAGAATCATTAGAGTTTGCCGAGGCAACCAGCCCATCGACGACCGCTTGCAGCTTTGCCAACTTTTCTTCCTGCTCATCGGTTGGCAACGGCAAACCCGGTGTCGGAATGGCTTCGGGCGTGAAATACGAATAGAGCCCGGCTTCGTCGATGTTGTCGAAAAACGCTGTTAGCTGGTAGTACTCTTTCTGCGACAGCGGATCATATTTGTGGTTGTGACAACGGCAACATTCGTAGGTCAGCCCCATCAGTGCGGTCGCAACGGTTTGCGCGCGGTCGGCGACGTACTCGATACGAAATTCTTCGGGCACGCTGCCACCTTCGACCTTCTGCGGATGCAGACGGTTGAACGTGGTCGCCAGAATCTGATCGCGCGTCGCATCGGAAAGCAAATCGCCGGCAAGTTGTTCGGTGATGAATTGGTCGTACGGCATATTTTCGTTCAACGCCTTGATGACCCAATCTCGCCACGGCCATACGAATCGATCTCGGTCTTGCTGATAGCCGTAAGTATCACTGTAACGAGCTGCGTCTAACCAAGCCGACGCCATACGTTCGCCGTATGAGTCGCGTTTGAGCAGTCCATCGATTAGCCGCGAATAAGCGTCGGGTGAGGCATCTGATAGAAAGGCATCGATTTCGGCAATCGTCGGGGGTAATCCCGTCAAGTCGAACGTCACTCGGCGAATCAGCGTTTCGCGATCCGCTGGTGGTGCTGGCTCGGCGCCGTTCTGACCCAAGGTCTTCAAGATGAAATGATCAATCTGGTTACGAGCCAAGTGGCCCTCTTTCAGCGGCGGCACCTCTGGTTTGACGGGCGAACTGAACGACCAGTGTTTTTGATACGCGGCTCCCTCGTCGATCCATCGTCGCAGCAACTCGATTTGCTCTTTTGTTAGCGACCGTTCCGAATCCGGTGGCGGCATCAAAACGTCGTCGTCGTCCGAAAGAACACGGTCCATGACATCGCTGGATTCAGCATCGCCAGCGACAATGGCGTACTCCTTGGCACCTTCTTCCGTATCCAGCCGCAAATCAGCCTCGCGCGAGGCTTCGTCGGGACCGTGGCAGTGGTAGCAATTTTCCGAAAGGATCGGCCGAATGTCGCGGTTGAAATCGACGGTAGACTCGTCTGCGGGCAACCAACGAGCAAACAAGAGCGTGGCAATCGCCACGGTGAGACGTATGGTGATCGACATGTGTGACCAGCAAAAGGAAACGCGATTGGGAAGTCGCTAATTGCAGCTCAGGAAATCCGGCGGCAATGGTCCAGCGTGGACAGGGAGGCGATGTCAGCATCCTTGCCAACGTTAGCTTTATCCTAGTAAACCGAGCCAAAAACGTCAACGAAAACGGGGCGACTTGAACAATATCGGTTCCGCAAACTGCGTCCCATGACAACTGTATAACAGCAGGTATTTGCCAAACGGGGACC
>CAYUGI010000012.1:49572-52794 GCA_964444105.1 uncultured Pirellulaceae bacterium | reverse complement strand
TGAGTAAATGTCCTGCCTCACACTTCGTCGTGTTCTAACGTTTCTATTGATGATCGGCGTTCATGCGTGCGCAAGTGGTTTCGCCGACGACTCATCAGTCGTTCTCACCACGCCAAGTCACTGGCAATACTCAGCTCCTCTCATTGCGCCAGAAGTCCGCGAAGAAGAGCCCAGCCGAGCGCAAAAAGATCCTACCGTCGTTTTCCACGATGGACGCTGGCATGTCTTTGCAACGGTCAAGCTACCGAAACGATCCGCAATCGAGCATTGTTCGTTTGCAGACTGGAAAGATGCCAATGCGTCGAAACGAACAACCCTGACCATCAGTGATAGCGACTACTTCTGTGCACCCCAGGTGTTCTACTTCAGGCCGCACAAAAAGTGGTATCTCGTCTACCAAATGGGCGTGCCCAACGCCAAGAAAATGTGGGTCGCCTACTCAACCACGGATGACATCGGTGATCCGAATTCATGGACCCGTGCCAAACCAATGTTGGATGCAGGGCCAAGTGACCCTCGGACTATCGGCGGGCTGGATTACTGGATTATCTGCGATGACCAGAAAGCGCATCTCTTCTTTACCAGCTTGAACGGCAAGATGTGGCGAATGTGGACTGACATCAAGAAGTTCCCACTGGGCTTTGATCACTGCGAAATCGCTCTGAGGGCCAACATTTTTGAGGCTAGTCACACTTACCGCGTTCAAGGCACCGGCAAGTACCTCACCTTGATCGAGCAAAAGGGTCGCAGGCATTTCAAGTCTTACCTTGCCGATTCGCTGTCAGGTCCTTGGCGCCCACTCGCTGACACCGAGGCGAAGCCGTTTGCTGGAATGAACAACGTTCAGCCTGCCATCGGCGTTCAGCCTTGGACGGACAACATCAGCCACGGCGAACTGGTGCGTGCTAGTAATGACGAAACGCTCACGATCGATCCAGCCGACTGGCGGTTCGTGTTCCAAGGCATGCTGGAGAGAGACAAAAAAGAAAAAGGGTACGGCGCGCTGCAGTGGCGAATCGGTATGCTAACTCCACTGAAACCCGAATAAGACCTCCCACTTTGCATCCTACAAGACCTTGATCAAAGCACTGATATTTGACTGTGACGGCACGCTCACCGATTCGATGCCGGGACACTTCGCTGGATGGCGCGCGGCCTTGGCGCAGCAAGGCATGGAGTTGGACGAAAAATCGTTTTTTGAAAACTGCGGTACACCGTCACGTATTTTGATTCCGCGGCTGGCAAAAAACGCTGGCATCGAAATTGACTTTTCGCTCGCACTCGATGCCAAGGAAACGTTTTTCCTTGAGTCAATTGACACGCTCGCCGCCATCGATCCCATCGTCGAAATCGCCCGAGAACATCGTGGCCAACTACCGATGGCGGTTGCCAGTGGTGGCACACGCCGATTGGTCGAGCTTCAATTAAAACAGATTAACGTTTTCGAATGGTTCGACAGCATTGTCGCTAGCGAAGACACAGAGAAGGGGAAACCCGATCCGGACATTTTCTTGGAAGCCGCCAAACGGCTTGGCGTCGCACCGGAGCATTGTCAGGTTTACGAAGACGGTGAACCAGGAATTGAAGCTGCCAGGCGCGCCGGAATGGCGTGCGTCGATATACGAAAACTGGTGTAGCCTGCGACTGCGGTATCAATGCACGAAGCCCTTTCACAAATGATTAGCCTCTACGGGTTGTCCCTGATTATTTCGGGAACGATTTTGGGCATCTTTGTCGGTGCGATTCCAGGTCTGACCGGCACCATGACGATCGCGCTCGTACTTCCGCTGACTTATGGGTGCGACCCACTGCTATCAATGGCATTCCTCATCAGCATCTATGTCGGTGCGGTTAGCGGAGGGATGATCACGGCCACACTCCTGCGAATGCCAGGTACACCGGCGTCGATTATCACGACACTCGATGGCTACCCGATGGCACAAAAGGGCCAGCCGGACCGGGCTCTTGGCCTGGGCGTGATGGCATCGTTCGTGGGTGGCCTGATCTCCTGGGGCTTCCTGGTTGCGCTAACCAAACCGATCGCCATTTTGTCATCCAAGTTCGCATACTTCGAGTATTTCTCGCTTGTGATGATGGCGTTAGTTTTGATCGCAACCCTGGGCGGTCGTTCACTTTCTCGCAGCCTATTCTCTGGCTTTCTGGGCATTCTCTTAGCGATGCCTGGAATCAACGCCGCGACTGGCGAAGCAAGACTGACGTTTGGTTTTACCGATCTCAACGACGGACTCAAGTTGCTGCCCGTATTGATTGGATTGTTCGCCGTCAATCAAATTTTGCAGGACATCCGTGACATTCAGAGGCAAGGCGAGCCGATCAAATTGGATCGCGAAGGCGTTGCGGTACGATTTACCGATTTGTTCAAACACGGCGTCAACCTTCTGCGGTCGTCCGTCATCGGAACGTGGATCGGAATCCTGCCTGGAATCGGTGCCAATATCGGCAGCGTCAGTGCGTATTCGGCCGCCAAGAGTTTGTCGAAAGATCCCGGACAATTTGGTACCGGTTGCGAAGACGGGATCGTGGCGGCAGAAGCCGCGAACAACGCCACCATCGGAGGCGCCTTGATTCCGCTCATCGCAATGGGATTGCCCGGCAGCGTAGCAGAAGCCGTGTTGCTAGGCGCGCTGGTGATCCACGGCTTGCAACCCGGCCCTCGATTGTTCGATGAAAGCCCACAAATGGTCTACACGATCATGGCAGCGATGTTCATTGCCAATATCGTGATGGCCATCGTGATGCTGTTTTCGATGCGACACCTGGCCAAAGTCACGCAAGTTCCGCGGTCCTATTTGCTGCCTGTGATTTTGTGTTTTTGCGTGGTGGGTTCGTTTGCATTGTCCAATCGCCTGTTTGATGTGTGGGTCATGATTGGATTCGGTGTACTGGGTTACGCACTGGAACGATTCAGCATTCCGCTTGCACCGTTCATAATCGGATTCGTGTTAGGGCCAATCGCCGAGAAGAATTTGAGTCTGGGATTGCAGGCGTCTGATGGAAGCTACTTGCCGTTGGTCACTCGACCAATGTCCTTGTTGTTCTTGATTGTTGCCGCGGTAATGTTGTTTTTGCCACAACTCAAACGAGCCTTCTCGAATCGCAGTAGGTCAACACAATGACCGCGAACCAACGTATCGCGTGGCACTGCGTCACAAGCGTCTTGATTATTGCGTTAGGCATCTGGTGGGGCCTGGCTACATTTTC
>CAYUGI010000012.1:5927-49472 GCA_964444105.1 uncultured Pirellulaceae bacterium | reverse complement strand
ATCGCGATGACCGGAGAATTATCGCTTGTCATCATTGTTCGTGAAGACGCACCCTTCGACGATTTGCCAGCACTTTTGGATGCGGCGAAGCGGAAGCCCAAACAAATACGGTTTGGCGCAAACCGTGGAGCACCGGCCTACTTTACGACCCTGCAAATGGAAAAGGCGTGGCCGGGTGCGCAATTCAGTATTGTCTCGGCCGATGGAGGCGCGGACCGCTATGCAAAGATTATCGGCGGGCACCTGGATGCGGGGATTTTTTCCTTGTCGGAGTATTTGGACTTTCGCTCGCCCGACGGAACGCCGGCAGATCAGAACATCCGTGCAATCGCGATCATGGGCTCGCAACGAAATCAATCCAGTCCCAACGTGCCCACGGCGGTCGAGCAAAACGTACCGGTGCTTCTTAGCAACGCCCACTATTGGTGGGCTGCCAAAGGCACACCAAAAGACGTGATCAACCGCATCGCCACGGTGCTTCAGCAAGCCATGCAGAACGAGACGGTCCAGTCAGAACTGAAACGCCTAACCGTCGATCCCAATTTTTTGCAGGGTGATCCGCTCAACGAAAAGTTGAACAGCACGATCACGCGATTCGAGGCCACGGCGGATGTGAAGGAATCGATCGTGCCAAAATTTACGAACTACGTCCTCGGCATCGTAGCTGTGCTTTTTGCCTGGGTATTACTCACCCCGGCCGGTGACGATGGATCTTTTGGACAATACGACCTAACGAGACCGTTTGAAAAGCGGCCGATAACGGCCGTCGCCAGCCTTGCTGTCTTGGTGACGTACGTCGCCGTCTTGGGTCAAGGGTGGCTGCCGTTCGCAATCGCCACCGCATTGATGGTCTTTGTTGTTGGCAACTTGCTAACACGATGGAGTGTTCCGCACATGATCACGCTTGCCCAAATCGCACTCCTGACTGGACTCGGAACTCAGTTCGTGTTCACCGAAATTTTCACAACCGTGCTGCCGTAGCCCACTTGCCGGCTATCACGATCACCGACCTTGACAGTGCTTCAGTCGCGAACTGAGGTTATGCCATCGCGCTGTTCGAAGTCTCGTCAAATGCAATTCTTGCCGCCTGCTCCACTTCGACCACTGTCTCGTCAGACAATTCATACTGATCGAAAAAGGTGGTATCGATCACGATCTCTGGTACCGCTTTTGAACCGATCCCCCAGAATTTGCTGCACTCGTTTGCCATCGCGATGACGCTCGCATGAGGATGATCGAACGGGTTTTCGCCGACACGGTGGTGCCATCCGACGGCAGCCAGAATCTCAACAGGCAGTCCCCAAAGATTGGCGGCTGATGCGCCGATTTCTTCGTGCGTCGTGCCAAAGAAGAATTGTTCTTCTTCGATCCGCTCTGATCCACGATAGGAGGTGGTCAGCACTTCGTATTCGGCAGGGATCACGTCCAGGAAAAGCAATTTTCCGACATCATGAAAAATGCCTGCCAAAAATGCATCGTCTGGTTGAACTGCATCGATGTGCTTTGCCAGGCAGCTTGCGACAGCGGCGCAACCGAGACTGTGATCCCAAAGTGCGCGACGCTGCTCGATCGCCCCATCGCCAGCCGCAAGCATGTCTGCCGCGGCTGCTGACAATGCGATTGACTTCACCTTTCGTCGACCCAGTAAAGACACTGCATGAACGATACTATTCACATCACGCGACGGACAGAAAAGAGGACTGTTCGCTAAACGCAGAACCTTCACGGATAACGAGGGGTCGCTGGCGATGACGCTCTCGATCTCTTTGTTGGTTGACTCGCTATCGCGACAGGTTGAAATCAAACGTGTCACTGCTTGTGGAAACGGTCGCAACTCCGGTGTTGACTTAATGTGGTCTTGGATCGCTTTTTCCAAACGCCGCTTATCTTCTACCCGATGCAACATCAGTATTGTTCCCCATGACCTAAACCGAATCAAAGAGTATCGCAACCAACCTGCCAACTCTTCTTCGTTGCCGGTAATCTGTGATGCAAAAGTGGCCAATACAAATGGAACTCTCGTTTCACTCTACGATCACGCATAAGAATCCGGGCCAAGTATACGACAGAGCGGTTAATCCAATTCTTCGAACGCGAATCAAGGGTTGTCCCTCAGATGCAGTAGTTCACTGGTGTACGATGAAGCAGCCTCCTTCGAAAGTCACTTCATGCCCAGCGTTCGTTTAAAGCTCTTCTCGGTAGTCTCCATACTGTTCGCCCATTTCGTTTTTCCCGGTGCGGATCGAAATGAGGTTACTGCATCCGAGGTGAAGCCAAACGTCATTTTGATTTTGGCTGACGACATGGCGATTGGCGACTTCGGTTGTCTGAATGAAAACCGCAGCCAGACGCCTCACTTGGATCGCTTGAAACAAGAAAGCGTCTGGTTCAAAAACGCATACTCAGCGGCACCCGTATGCGGCCCCGCGCGTGCCTCCCTGCTAACCGGTCGATACCCTCATCGCACAGGCGTGGTGACTCTGAATCAACTCAAGTATCCAAAACTCACCCAGTTGAAGCAGGACGAAACGACCCTAGCCAATGTCTTTCAGGACAATGGCTACGCGACGGGGTTGGTCGGCAAATGGCACTGCGGCACCGGCGAACCGTACGGGCCTCTGGCACGAGGTTTTGATGAGTTCGAGGGCTTTGTCAATCACCTACATATCCCCAGCTACTTCGACTACCAGCTGACGGTTCAGCGCAAAACGACGGCATACTCGCAAAAGTACTTAACCCATGATCTATCGACACGAGCAATCGACTTCGTTCGCCGACATCAAGAACATCCGTTCTTTCTGCATTTGGCGCACTACGCACCGCATCGCCCCCTGGGTGCACCCGAAGATCGGATCAAGCCCTTTCTCCAGCGCGGGCTAGATCGCGATACCGCCACCGTTTACGCCATGATCGAAATCATGGACGAAGGCATCGGCAACCTGATGTCTGAATTGGACAAGTTGCGACTTCGTGACAAGACCATTGTCATTTTTGCCAGTGACAACGGCCCCGATCCACTGGTCGAATCACGATTCAATCACAACCGTCGCGGTACCAAGTACACCGTCTATGAAGGCGGCATTCACGTACCATTTTTCATTCATTGGCATGGCACGCTCGATGCGAGCCAGCGCGAAGAGTTGATTCATTTCGTCGATTTATTCCCAACAATCATTGACATGTGTCGATTGAAAACAAAGACCAAGCTACCACTCGATGGCCGGAGCTTCGCAGGTCCGCTCACTGGAAGGACGGCAGTCTTACGACCGCGTCCACTTTTCTGGCAGTGGAATCGCAAGACCCCAATCTATTCCCACAATGCAGCGATGCGTGAAGGAGATTGGAAACTGATTCGTCCCTACGTAACGCGAGGCATCCCGAAAGGCCCTTCGAAACGAACGCCGGAGCTCTACCAGATTTCATCCGATCCGGCCGAAACACGCAACGTCGCCAGCGAACATCCCGAACGAGTGAGCCGCATGAACAAGGCCTTGTCTCTGTGGAGCAAAAGCGTCGAACACGATCGCAACCGGCCGGACGCGCCAAGTCGCTTCCCCGCCACGGGTCAGAAGTAGCCGGCAAGCTAGTCAGTGACTTTGGATATCACATCTAAGATGTCCTGTTCTCGATCCGCTAGTTCGCATCCCAAACGGTTCAACATCTTGCCATAGAACCAAATCGCGATGGGGATTTGGATCACTGTCAGCAGCAGATACCAAGGCACCCCGTACTGCACGCCCAAAACCGAAACCAACTGTTCGGTACCCAGCGCGACTACAGCGGGAAGAATCGCGAGCGGAAACAAGAGCACGGCTACGAACTGTGTCAGTACCACACTCAGCTTCAATGACACGGGCTTCATCGTTCCCACCGCCATCCCAATCGGCGCGATGATCGATGTGTAGTTGCTGATCGCGAAGTAAATCGAAAAGGCAACCAGGATCTGCAATAAAGTCGCGATAAGGTGGACGACGCTCAGTTTCGCAACAATGCCCACGAAGATCACAAGCAGTGCGCTCAACACCCCAGCGACGGGAAGCAGTCCCAGATTCTTACCCAATAAGACGTCGCGTCGTTGTGCCGGCATCAGCACGTAAAAACGAAAACCCTGGCGATCAAGGCCGAAGATATTGAGCATCATTTGGGCCATCCCAACCAACGACATCCCTAACGCTGCCACTCCAAACCAAGACCTCGCAATACTAGGCAGCTTATCCATCGGCCCCGTCAGAAACATGGATCCGAACACACAGGCAAAAATCAGCGGCGTCATCAGCGCCATCTTTGCCTCAGGGGCGCGAAGCATGGATCGAAAAGAAGCCAATGCGATCACAGATTGCGTATCACTTAACAATGGCAGCTTCTTCTCCAGAATCGCACTTGCTCCCGATGCGTTCGTGGTGCTGGCAGATCCACGACGACGTGACTTGCTATGATCGCCGGTGTAATCGCGAATGGTGCTGCGATAGGCAAACGCCAGGCTCCCAAAGCCGATCGTTGACATTCCCAAAACGAATAGCCACGGAAGAAGTAGCGCACCTTCAGCCGCGGCACTCGCTCCGTACGGTAGCCATCCGATCGGAAGTACGGCGTTGGCAACCTTTGCCTTGTGGTTGATTGCGTCCACTTTGGCCTTGCTATGCTCCTGTTCGGTTTGGGTGAACGCTTCCTTTGCCGACTCGACTGCTTCGGTGTACGACTGCAGTTCCAACTCGCCCGACTGCTGACGTTCCTTCAGCTCATCAAGCTGCTCTCGATGTGCCGCAGCACGTTCTCGAGGCGCTTTGGACCACGAATTGAATCCGCCCAAGTTCAGCATCATCGGGATTTGAAAAATCATCACGAAAACAACCGTCGTGATCGCAATCACCGTTCCACGTGTCCGCTTGTTTTCCATCAAACGTGCCAACCACCCTCGTAGTTGGTAGCTGACAGCGGTAACCATCAATAGAAACGAAGCCAGCAGAGCGAAAACGACCACCGACCCGATTCCAAAATGCAGCACTGAGGCAACGCACAGTCCCAACATGGTGGGCAGGAAAAACAACACCGTCAGACTGAGCAACGAACTGGTGTAGTTCATAAAGAACGCACCGCGCAGCGAGACCGGCAGATGCAATAGGTTTTTCAGCGAGAGTATTTCGGATCGTTGCAGATCCGTCATCAAACCAATCGCCCAGCCAAACAAAAACATGACGATCAGAGAGTCCCAAACATAGATCACGTAGAACGGATCCATCTTAGCCAGGAAGAATCGTCCCCAGCCAACCGTGAACACAAACGACGAACACGAAGTGATTGCGGCCAGGACAATGAAGATCAAAGTCACGATCCAATTCGCGTTGCCCGACCTGCGGAATTGATTGCGCATCAACTGCCAGCGCATGCGAACGATCGCTGCCAAATGGCTGAAGTTCACGATGATCGCTCCTGCGGTGAACTTTCTTCAACTGATTCATTGGGCTGAATGATTGATTCCGCGGGACCATCTTCCAACCAGGAGAGATTGATATCCTCTTCCAGCGGTCTACCAACGATCTCCAGAAACCGCTGCTCCAAAGAACTCCCTTGGCTGAGTTCCTCCAGCGAAGTCTGTTCGACCAATTGACCGTTAGCAATGATGCCGACGTGCGTGCAAATACGCTGAACAATCTCCAGGACGTGCGACGTCACAAACACCGTCGATCCGCGACGCACATAGATTGCCAAGATTTCGCGAATCACTCTTGAGGTCACCGCATCGACTCCCTCGAATGGCTCATCCAGAAACAACAAGTCTGGATTAGGAAGCAGTGCCGCAGCCAACGCCAGCTTCTTCTTCATCCCGTGCGAATATTCAACGGTAAGCTTCTTTTCCACCTCTTCTAACTTCAACAGTGACAACAGCTCCTCGCTACGCTGGCGAATCGTGTCCAAGTCCATCGAGTACATTCTGCCTGTGAAAGTCAGATACTCGCGCGCGGTCAGATTATCAAACAGAGCCAGGTGTTCGGGAACAACACCCGTTTGCTGTTTGATGCTCATCGATTCAGAGCGATTCCAAGGGTTCTTTCCAAGGATGGAAACCTCACCCGATGACGGCACCAAGATGCCAGTCAACATCTTGATCGTCGTCGACTTCCCAGCACCGTTGGGGCCAAGGAACCCGTACAAACATCCTTTCTGCACCGCCAAGTTGACAGACTTCACCGCATGCACATCATCGAAATATCGCGATAGATTCCGTGTTTCGATGGCGAGAGTCATTGGGCGACCGTCTGAGAAAGTTGTTTGAGTAAAACACTTTTAGCAGCTATCCGCATCGCAATGCGATCAAGCAGTCCAGACTGGGCCGAAGGCCTTCGCAATCAAGGCGCGCAATAACGAGAAAATTGGGCTAACAGGACTTGAATCATTGGCGAAAAACAACGTGTGTTCCGTGGTCAAGAAAAACGCGGGTTCGCCAATGGTTCCAATCTATCCGATTTAGGCTGAGCTGGCGGCCAAAGTCGTTGGCCGATCAACGAGCCAAGAATGCTCACTTGATTGTCACTGTTGGGTTCTCAACGCAGTCCAGGGGGCGTGGTCGAAGAGGCTATGTTGGGAACCTAGCGTGACCGACCATCAATCCACAAGCAAAAGCTTCTTAGCAAACGTATGCAATCGGTCGTTGACAAACGCTTCCGGTAACACTGAACCGTCCGGCTGTTGCTTAACTGATTTCTCATAGATCGTCGCGAGCGTTTCGACGTCGCGCGTGCCGTTCAAAAGGCTTAGCAGGAACCGCTCGTTTGCCGAAAGATCGCGGATGTTTTGGTGCCATTGATTGACGATCTCAAGTCCGCGTGCTGTAGCGGCCCGTAACAGCGGCGTGACCTTCGGATGACTGGAAACCTGATCAACGACTACTGGTGTCGTCTTGAATGGTTTGATCAATCCAGCGCCATAAAACGCGAGTACCGTCCGCGCGAGCACTTCTGGACCTTCGATCTCGTGTTGGACTGACTCCGCGGACGAGAATGCTTTGCACATTTCGCGTGCCGCCGCATACAGTTCATCAACCTTCACTGTGGCCGGCCAACGATCCATTAGGTGACGCAGCGAGGCCTTGACCATGACATCGGTGACGGTCACTGCCCCTTTTTCAAATGGAAGGGTAAGCGGTTCCGGACTCGATACGTCAAAAGTGAAATCATTCAGCGGATCGTTCAGTGCCAAATTGAACTCTCTGATCCATTCATGCTGAATACGCGGATCTAAATTGCACGATTCATAACAAAGCATCGAGCTTCGATAGCCCGTGTTCAGCAGAAAGTCGAGCAATTGCTCTCTGTCCGCCGGCGGTGTTTGAACGACGGCAGTTCGTCCGGATAAGTCCAGGCCGAATCCCGACGAATGTCTAAAGTCCGCTTCGCCGACGAACTTCAACCGATGATCGTTGGCAAGCGCTTCGAACTCGCGAAAGTAGAACGCCTGGATCTGATCCGCGATGTAGTCGTGGTATAGGTAAGTGTCACTGCTCCTGCGGAGCCGGTCGCGAGCGCGTGCGTAATAGGTGGCATGTGTGGCGTTTGCCGGGGCGTTTGCTGCAAGGAATTCGACCGCGTTTCTGGCATCCGCGATCTGTTTCGCGGGTTCATCGGTTGTATCAACGCATTGTCGAATGAAGTCGCGCAGCGTACTGCTCGCGTTCCAGCCGGGTAGCGTGTTGTAGGAGACTGCGGCAACACCCGCGGGAGCGAGGCACTCTCGGCAAACCCGCAAGATGGCCTGTCGTACTTCATCGGTTACCCACGAGAACACGCCGGGGCACAAGATATAGTCAAACACTCCGAGCGACGAATCCAGATCGACCACGCTCGCATGATGAAACTGGACGTTCTGAATCCCTGCTTCGTCCGCGACCTCCTTTGCTACTCGAATTCGCTCCTCCGCTAGGTCAACACCGACAAAGTGGCTTTCAGGAAATTCAATCGCAAACGGCAGTAGATTCGTCCCGTCAGCGCAGCCCAATTCCAGCACACGGCACCGAGACAATTCCGCGGGTTGAGCGCCAAACATCGCCGCGGTCACTTCGAGGTTTCGCAACTGAATGCGCGGGTCCGCCGCGCCCGGATAGGCGACTTGATCGTACGCAAATGGCTTTGACGGATCGTTTGTCCGGTGTGGACCACTTGATTCTTGCATTGGTTACGCTGATGTCGCGATCGACTATTTTCGTTTTATTCGGAGTAGTAACGCGGCTCGATGTTTTTCGATGAACGAATCTTAGCAGTTTCCGCCGGTAGATTGCGGGATCGGATCAGTCAGCACAATACTGAATCTTGTTTCACGTTAGGGCACGAAGAGACACAGACATGTCAAAGAGATCACCGACGCCATCTTAGACAACAAAACACTGGGTTTTGTAAACCAAGATAGCGCCGGTGATTACTGCCAAGTAGGGCTGGCAGGACTTGAACCCGCGACCTAGGAATTATGAGTTCCCAGCTCTAACCAACTGAGCTACAGCCCCGATGTGCTTTTAGGTTGATTGATTCGTCAATCAGCCAAGTTGCATTCGTTTCACACCCTGAGCTTTGCAGAAGCTCGCTCAAGGTTTTGCGTCTTGCTTGGGAAGCATTGACGCCACGAAGACCCATTCTATCAGGCAGTTGCTGCAAGTCGACTCCTGCACAGCCACGACAAGATGCTCGGCTTGGGGTGTTGGTGTTGGCAAGTCCTGACTATCTATTTCTGTCTGAGATGCTTCACGCTGAGCTTTATTGTCGGTTGGTTTTTTCATTCCAGCGGCCGGCCATCAGGTCGGCGATGGGTTGGGTCATCTTGCTTCGGTCCAGCAACAATTTGATCACGGATGTGATCGGTGTGGCCAAAAACATGCCCATTAGCCCCCACATCATTCCCCAAAACATCAAAGCCGTCAGGATGGTCACGGGGTGCAGGTCGGATGACTGACCCATGATTCTTGGTTCGACAATATTGCCACTGATCGCTTGAACCGTTGCGATGATCGCGATGCAGGCGACCACCCAAAGCAGACTGGCTTCCGGGGCCAATACGATCAGTGGAATCGGCAACAACGTCGCGAAGAGCGGCCCGACGTTGGGGATGAAGTTCAAAAGAAATGCAAGCAGCCCAAAAACGAACGCCATCGGCACTCCGAACAACCAGAGAATCAATCCAAAGACCAATCCGGTCACCGCCGAGATGACTGTCTTGACTCGTAGATACGTGCGTACCTCGCCGACAATTTCTAGAACCGTCCCCGACTCTTGATGAGACGGCGACCCGATCAACAGAAAGAAAACGTAGATCAAAACGATGATGCTGGAAGAAACCAACCCAGCAAGCACCGCTAGCACTTCGCCAATCCCAGTTCTCGTTGCCGATTCAATCCAATCGCTTAGCTCTTGATCGCCCACCATGAATTCAGACTGTCCCGAAGATGAATCAGAACTGACGGACGACAATAGACTTGGAAAGTAAGATTCGATCTTTCCAACTAAATCATCGACGCTTTTCAAATAGGCATCGGAATTCTGGTTCAACTCGGAAACGGAGTTCCCAATCACGACCGCAAACGTTGCCAGCAGAAACATACCGGCCAGCAAAGTGATCATCGCGGCAATGAAGCGATTGACCTGCAGTCGCTTTTCAAGCGCTGAGAGTATCGGCACGATTCCGCTGACGACGAAAACCGAAACCACAAACGGCACCAGCACGGGACGCAGCCAGTAGACGGCATACATCACGGCAAAGACCGCCACAACGATCAAGCAAATGGTCTGCACCCGTGATTCAGAAAGGGGCGACTCCACTGGCGAATCTTCGGTTTCAACTGGATTCATGTTGGCAGCGACAACTTGATCGGGGTATCTGTCAGGGGCAAATACAGGAGGCCACGAAGTGGTTGCGCGGCTAGCCAAGTTGTAGCGTATGATCGAGTGTCACGGTTATCCCAGCGCAGAGTGCCAGCAGCTATCTCACTCAGACTCGATTCCCTCGGAACCGAAACCAGCTTTACTCTCGTCTAGCTGATAAACTGCGGCGGCCTCACTTGGCTTGGAGGCAATCACTTGGCTTGGGACTCAGGAGAGAACTAATGGTGAATCATTGGACGCCTAAAACCTTCATTCTAGTCATCGCTGTTTTGTACGTTTGTTGTTCGGCTGGAGCGCGACATTGTTCAGCTGTTGAGTTGGACACAGACGGCGATATTTACTTGATCGTCCGCAGCGACGACATGGGAATGACGCATGCTGTCAATCAAGCTTGCTTGAGGACGGTTACCGATGGCATCGCGAGATCGATTGAAGTCATCGTGCCTGCGCCTTGGTTTGCCGAAGCCGCACAGATGTTGCAGAAGCACCCCGAAGTTGATGTGGGGGTGCATCTGGACCTGACAGCCGAATGGTCAGCCATCAAGTGGGGGCCGGTGTCGCCGGGTGTGCCCAGCCTTGTCGATGAAAATGGCCACTTCTTTCCAACGACACGGCAGAGTGAAAAGCGGTCACCCAACACGGGATTCTTGGAATCGGGCTGGAAGATTGGCGAGGTCGAACGAGAGTTGCGCGCTCAAATCGAAACCGCCAAACGCATGCTGCCCAATGTGACGCATCTTTCCGCTCACATGGGCACGGCTACCTGCACTCCGGAATTGAAGTCTCTGGTTGACTTTCTGGCGAAGGAATACGAATTACCAATCCAGATCCCGAATTTGAATCGCGCTCCACGATGGCGCAGCAAGCCAGCCAATCCGAAAGAAGCCGAAGCAGAAATGATCAAACTACTGGAAGATCTTCAGCCGGGCCTCTGGCTTTTCGTCGAACACCCTGGACTGAACACGCCAGAGATGAAAGCGATCACGCATCTGGGCAATGACAACGTCAACGAAGAACGCGCCGCGGTGACACACGCGTTTTTATGCGACCGTGTCAATGAAGTCGTACGTCGCCGAGGCATCAAGCTGATCAGCTACGCCGATGCGTTGAAAATGGAATAAGCTGCCAACACTTAAAGCCCAAGTTGCACGCGTGATTGAAAATTACCGCATTGATGACTTTGGTGTCATTCATCAGATTCACTGGCAACCGATGGAGTACGACAAGGAATACTTGTCGTACTACGAAACGCTGAGCGATCGGACGATCAAGTTGGGCTACCAGCGGATGGGGTGGTTGCTGGGGATGCTGAATCGAATTCCCGATTCGGTCCTCGAGATTGGTTACGGAACAGGAACGTTCATCGAGGCGGCTCAGATCACGGGTGTACCAAACTGTTTTGGATGCGACATTGCCGACTATCCGCTACCCGATGGAGTGACTTTTCTGAACTGGGAACAGTCGCTGCAAAAATCCTGGGAGGTGGTGGCGATGTTCGACGTGCTGGAGCATGTGCCAGATTTGAATTTTTTGGAACATCTCCAAACACAGTATCTTGCTCTGGCTGTTCCCTATTGCCGCTGGCGCGAACTGGGTGATGATTGGTTTCGCGATTGGCGGATGCGACTGCCAGACGAGCACCTACACCACTTCGATGACGAGTCGTTGCCAAAGTTGATGTCACACTATGGATACGAGTGCGTGAATTTGAATACGTTTGAGGATGGTATTCGTTTGCGTGATGGCGAGACCGGGCCGAACATTCTGTCGGGGCTGTTTCGGCGTAGGTAGACGGTTTGGTTTGGTGTCGCTCTGGGGGCGTTGGTGTCTACACCTAATGAGAACGAACCTGGTCGTTAGTTGCAGATATTGAAAAAGTTAAATTGACAATTGTAAATTGAAAAATGATGTTCCTAATACCGGAGCTACTCGATGGATCAGCGTGGTGAAGACCTGGAAGACCGTTTGTTAGATTTCGCCGCTCGAATTGGAAAATTGGTTGACGCATTGCCTGATACTCGACTTGGTCGACACATAGCAGGTCAATTGGTCCGCAGTGGTACGTCGCCCGCACCAAACTATGCGGAAGCGTGTGCGGCTGAGAGCAAAAAAACTTTGTTCACAAACTTGGCTTCGCTCTGAAAGAGCTTCGTGAATCGCGAACCTGGGTAAGACTAATCCTCAAATCCGAGATGCTGCCTGACGACCGAATCACACGGCTTCTCGACGAGTGCATCCAGCTTTGCAATATCGTTGGAAAGTCAGTCGTGACCGCCAAGGCAAACTTGCAGAAAGACAAATAGCCATCAGCGACCAAAAGTTTTGAATTTGCAATTATCAATTTTACTTTTTCAATTTCGATGGCTGGCAGCCGGGATCGCAACTTGTCTAGACACCCAAGCCCGTTGGGATAGTGATGCACGCAATCGCTGCACTGCAACCTAAAAGCACATTCTCTTGCAAAGCTCTACAAATCATTCGGCTGGTGTGATGCCTAGCACCAAGTCGAAGTTGACTTGCAGCTCTCCGACTTTGGAATCCGCGAGCGGCTGGAAATCGGCTAGAAGTGTTTCTCGCTTTTTCGGATCGGTAATCCGTTTGAACAAACCGTCTTTCTTGTTTTGCGGATTACCTTTGATCAACATTTGTGTCGTTAGGATTCGTTTTCCGCCTTGGTTGATGGCGAAGTGGATGTGGGGTGTTCGTCCTGGGTACGGTACGGGTTTGACGGTGCGGAAATAGTACTGGCCTTTGCTGTCGGTTAGAAAGCGACCGAAGCCTTGGAAGTTCGCGTCCCGCTTTTCAGCGTCGCTCGACTTGGTGTGCAAGTAAACGCCGTTGCCGTCGACTTGCCAGATTTCAACCACAGCGTTTCGCACCGGCGAGCCGTTTTTTGTTAGCACGCGACCGCTCAAGTGCGTCACTTCACCCACACCGGGATTCAGCGAGTCGTTCAACAGCAGCAGATCGTTGTCCGTATCAAGTGGCAGCTTGTCGGGATAGAAAGGACCTTCGGCCAATTTGGAGGTCACCGTCAACTGCTCGGCCATCACGCCTGGAGTCCAGAGCGTTGCTGCCGCGAGACCTGCGGAAGAAGTGGTCAGGAATTTGCGACGTGAATCATTCATGCTTTATCTCCAATCGGAGGAGTAGGGTCGAGCTTACTTGTTCATTGGAGCATACTGACGGGGCAGTATGTTCGTTCTTTTTCGCATTGCTTCCTTCGGGAAGTCTACCAGAGCCACGATGAATTCTGATCCGTATCGTTCACCGAAGCAGGTAGCTGTTGAAACCAACGCAACAGGTGATGGTTCCGACCAAAATGACAAGCAGCCGCTAGGGCTACTTTCGGCGACAACCATTGTCGCCGCTAGCATGATCGGCGCGGGCGTCTACACGACCAGCGGATTTACGTTGGGTGATCTTCAAGATCCGGGCTGGGTCATTGCGGCCTGGATTGTTGGTGGCGGAATCGCGATTTGTGGAGCGATTTGCTACGGCGCTTTGGCGACGGAGTTCACCGCGTCAGGCGGCGAGTACTTGTTCTTGTCGCGTGCCGTGCATCCGGTGGCTGGATTGATGGCTGGATGGGTTTCGCTGTTGGCCGGGTTCACCGGGGCGATCGCTTTTGCTGCGACTACTTTTGCCGAATATCTGTTGCCGGGTGCCGGAATGCTTCAGGCGAAAATGTTTGCAATGGGACTGATTGCCGTCGCTGCAGCTTTGCACTCCATCGGCGTTCGGCCAGGAGCTCGCGTACAAGATCTTGCAGTCTTGTTGAAGGTTCTTTTGATTGGCGCCTTTATCTGTGTCGCGATGGTCAGCGATTGGCCACGCGATGGGGCTGCGGAATTGATTTCCCAAACGAAAGTGGCGCAACCAAGTGCGTTTGAATTCGCACTCGCGTTTGCCACGTCGTTGATGTGGATTTCACTCAGCTACAGCGGATTCAACGCTGCGGTTTATGTTGCTGGTGAAGTCGAGAATCCGAAGCGAAATGTGCCGCTTGCGTTGTTGTTGGGGACAATTGGCGTGACGTTGATTTACGTTTTGCTGAACACCATTTTCGTGTACGCGCCGCCGAGTGCCGACATCCAATTCAATCCACAGGTCGCCGCTGTCGCCGCCAAAGCGATCGGTGGTGAAGCCTTTGAGCGTTTTGTGCGCATCGTGATTTTGTTTGGACTGTTCACATCCGTGTCGGCGTTGGTGATGACGGGGCCACGCGTATACGCAAAGATGGCGGAGGACGGTTTTTTGCCAAGCGTGTTTCGATTTCAAGGTCGTGTGCCGATGGTCGCGATTTGGATTCAAGCGATTCTGGCAATGATCGTCGTTTGGTTTTCAACGTTGGAAGATCTTCTGGGGTACTTGGGATTCACTCTGTCGGTCAGTGCTGCACTCACCGCTGGAATGGTCTTTTGGCTGCATGGACGATCGACGTCTAGCGTCAGGGTGAAGTTCTTCCCGATTCCGCCGCTTGTGTTTGTCGGTGGAACTATGCTGACAGCAACACTGTCAGCGATTCAGTCTCCCGTGCAAGCGTTGGTTGGACTGGGGACGATCGGATTTGGGCTGCTTTTCTATCCCTGGTATCGGATGCGCAATCCAAAGTGAGACCAGCTACACTATTGCAGCTGGCTAGTTCGTCTAGCGTTTCCTTTCTCGTTTTCCGAGGATGACTGATGAAGAAATTACTCTGCTTGTGTTCGCTCGTGATGGGAGCCTGTTTGCTAATGTCCGATTCCGCCGATGCTGAAGTCGCTGTGGGTGACTTGGCTCCTGACTTTGAATTGGTCGGTAGCGATGGCAAGACCTACAAAAGTGAGCAATTCGAAGGCGAGAAAGTCGTCGTGATTGCTTGGTATCCCAAAGCGTTCACCGGTGGCTGAACGAAGGAATGCCAGTCGCTCCGTGAGAGCGGCGACTTGATTCGCAAGTACAACGTGGCCTACTTCACCGCCAGCTGCGATAGCGTTGAAAAGAACACTGATTTTGCGAAAAGCATGAAACTGGATTACCCCATCCTGAGCGACCCGGACAAGATATTCGCGACCAAACTGGGGTGTCTCAATGCACGCGGAATGTCCAACCGCTGGACGTATTACATCGGCAAAGATGGCAAAATCTTACACGTCGACAAGAAAGTCAAAGCCGGAGACCACGGCAAGGCGATCGCGGCGAAGCTGAAAGAGCTGGGTGTCGAGGAAAAGAAATAGCTTGAAGTGGGCATTTGCCCGCTGAAAACGGCCGTTTCTGTGATGAACTGACAGGACTTACCTAAGCCCACACGTCTTCATCAAAAATTAACCATTGCTTCATCGTTTCAATTTCGATGAATAGATACTTTGCGGATCTGGCGGACCCTGGAGGTTTGCCAGAATTAGTACGAAGCACGCAAAGCCTCCATTGAAATTGAACCGTTGAGTATGACTCGTCCCCAGAATCGCCGCCAATTTTTGAGCGATAACTTTTCTGCCGCTACGACCTTTGGTGTTGGTGCGGCGTTCGGCGGATTGGCTCACAGAATTGCCCTGGGCGAGTCCCGAGGAACGCAGACCAGCAGTTCCAAGAAAAGCAGCTCACTTCGTGCCGTCAACGATGAAACCACCGGGGTTCCCCTACTCCGCCTGCCCGAAGGATTTCGGTATCGCACGTTTGGCTGGACCGGCGATGTGATGAACGATGGAACGTTGACTCCACCGGTTCATGATGGAATGGGAGTGGTCGCAGACGATGGCGACATTTTGACAATCGTTCGCAATCACGAAATCAGCGAACATGGCACGCACCTGCGAATCAAAGGCGGCGAACCCTACGACGTGCGATCCAAAGCAGGCTGCACAACACTGAAGTTTGATTCCAAACACGGGGAATGGCTCAGCAGTCGCGTCAGCATGTCTGGCACCAGCCGCAATTGCGCCGGTGGTGTCACTCCCTGGGGCACTTGGTTGACCGCCGAAGAGACTACATTTGGTCCTGGCAGCGTCGACAAATATCATCCGGACAATGTCGTTCGTGAGTTCAAAGAAACCCATGGTTGGGTCTTCGAAGTGCCTGCGGACGGTTGCGGAAAACCTGAACCGATCAAAGACATGGGCCGCTTTGTTCACGAAGCCATCGCGGTCGATCGCGAAACGGGAATCGTCTACGAAACAGAAGATCGTCCCACAAGCGGGTTCTACCGTTTTTTGCCACAAACAGCTGGCAAGCTTGCCGATGGCGGCACGCTGCAAATTGCCGAAGTGGTTGGTCAGAAAGATCTCCGTGGTGGTTTCACCAACGGAGCTCAGTTTGACGTGCGATGGCACACAATCGACAACCCACAGTGGGCACACACTCCCGGCACGTTGGACGAAGTAGGCGTATTCAAGCAGGGCGAAGCCAAGGGAGCATCAACATTTTCCCGTTTGGAAGGCTGCTGGTACGGAAACGGTTTGGTGTACTTCGACGCGACCGATGGAGGCGCCGCACAAGCTGGCCAAATCTGGCAGTACGATCCGAAAAGCGAAAAGTTGACCCTGCTGTTCGAATCACCCAGTAAGCCCACGCTGAACATGCCGGACAACTTGTGCGTCAGTCCGCGCGGCGGCATTGTTCTGTGCGAAGACAATGATTACGGAGCCAATGAGTATCCCCAGCGAATGTTCGGCTTGAGCCAAGAAGGCAAACTGGCACCTTTCGCGGAAAACAACGTGATTTTGTCGGGCGAGCACAACGGTATCGCCGGCGACTTCCGCACCAAAGAATGGGCGGGAGCAACGTTTAGTCCCGATGGCCAGTGGCTATTCGTCAATATTCAAAAGCCCGGAATCACATGTGCGATCACAGGTCCGTGGGAAGACACGATTCTGTAGGGCGAGTGTTTTCCTACAGGCTCTGGGAATGTTGCCACAAAGAGTCACAAGAAAACAAAAGAGGACGACTCTAAACCCCTTTTGTTTTTTTGTGACTCCTGGTGGCCCTTTTACCGAATCTAGCCGGCCGGATTAGACGCTTGCCAATGCCGCATTCAGCGTTTCGCTTGGTCGCATGAAGGCTTCGGTCTTTGCGGCGTCTGGCTTGTAGTATCCGCCGATATCGACGGGCGATCCTTGGGCCGAATTGAGTTCATCGATGATTTTCGATTCGTTTTCGGCTAGCGTCTTCGCGAGTGGCGTGAATTGCTCTTTCAAATCCGCATCTTTGGTTTGGTTTGCCAAAGCCTGAGCCCAATACATCGCCAAGTAAAAATGACTACCGCGGTTGTCGAGCTCGTTGACTTTCCGCGAAGGAGATTTGTTCTCGTCCAGGAACTTACCAGTCGCTGCGTTCAGCATTTCGGCCAACACGAGCGCTTTGGCATTTTCGGATTTGGTACCCAAGTCTTCGATCGAAACGGCGAGTGCCAGAAACTCGCCCAACGAATCCCAACGCAAATGGCCTTCGCTGACAAACTGCTGAACATGCTTGGGTGCGGAACCACCAGCACCCGTTTCAAACAAGCCTCCACCCGCCAGCAGTGGGACAATCGACAGCATCTTTGCGCTGGTTCCTAATTCCAAAATCGGGAACAAATCCGTTAGGTAATCGCGAAGCACGTTGCCGGTGACCGAGATCACATCACCACCGTCCTTGATGATCTGGCAGCTTAGCGTGGTCGCTGCGACTGGCGTCAGGATTTGGATGTCCAGCCCGTCGGTATCATGCTGCGTGAGGTATTCGTTGACCTTCTGGATCAAGTTCGCGTCGTGGGCTCGGTCTTTGTTGAGCCAGAAAATCGCGGGAGCACCGGTGGCACGCGCGCGGCTGACTGCCAATCGAACCCAGTCTTGAATCGGTGCGTCCTTGGTTTGGCACATGCGCCAGATATCACCCTGGGCGACGTTGTGAGACATCAGAGTCTCGCCCGATCCATCGACCACGCGAACCGTTCCTGCTTGGGGAATTTCAAACGTCTTGTCGTGCGAACCGTACTCTTCCGCTTTCTGCGCCATCAAGCCAACGTTAGAGACGTTGCCCATCGTCGTCACATCAAAAGCACCATTCGCTTTGCAAAAATCGATGGTCGCTTGGTAAATTCCTGCGTAGCAACGGTCGGGAATGATCGCTTTGGTGTCGTCTAGCTTTCCATCGGGTCCCCACATTTTTCCCGACGCGCGGATGGCTGCCGGCATGGACGCGTCGATGATGACGTCGCTAGGAACGTGAAGGTTGGTGATCCCTTTGTCCGAATCAACCATCGCCAGCCGTGGTCGCGAAGTGTAAACCGCATCCAAATCGGCGATGATCGCTGACCGCTGATCTTCGGGAAGGCTCTCGATCTTGGCATACACGTCGCCAATACCATTGTTGGGATCAACACCCAGCTGCTGGAATGTCTCAGCGTGCTTGTCGAAAACTTCTTTGTAGTAAACGGTGACAGCATGTCCGAAAATGATCGGATCGGACACCTTCATCATCGTCGCCTTCATGTGCAATGACAGCAGCACGTCCTGCTGTTTTGCATCATCGATCTGGGCGGCCAAAAAATCGCGAAGCGCAGCGTGGCTCATGACAGACGCGTCGATGATCTCACCTGCTTGCAGATCCAAACCTTCCTTCAAGGTTGTGACGCTATCGTCACTGCCGACCAATTCAATTTTGACACTACCGGCCTTGGGCATGACGACGGACTGCTCACTCCCAAAGAAATCGCCTTCGCTCATGTGCGCGACATGAGACTTCGAGTCGCTGCTCCAGGCTCCCATGGAATGGGGATTCTTACGTGCAAATTCCTTCACCGGTCCAGCGACACGACGATCCGAGTTGCCTTCGCGTAGAACGGGGTTAACGGCACTGCCAAGAACTTTGGCGTACCGAGATCGAATCTCCTTCTCCGCATCACTCTGCGGTTCTTCGGGAAAATCGGGAACGGCGTATCCCTGTTTTTGCAATTCCTCGATGGCTTCGAGCAACTGGGGAATCGAAGCGCTGATGTTGGGTAGCTTGATGATGTTGGCTGCGGGCGTTTTTGCCAGTTCACCCAGTTCGGTCAACGCATCGGACTGTTGCTGTGACTCGGAGAGCTTGTCTGGGAAATTCGCCAGGATTCGGCCAGCGAGCGAAATGTCGCGTGTTTCGATTTCAATTCCCGCGGCACTGGTGAACGTCCGAATGATCGGCAGCAACGAATACGTTGCCAAAGCGGGGGCTTCGTCAGTGTGCGTGTAGATGATCTTTTTGGCCATAATCTGCTGGTGCCTTTCGCGGCGTCGATTCCTGCGTACTGGAATCCTGTGTACTGGAACGGTTCACTGAGATTTTAGCGAAGATCAGGCAGATTGGAGGGGGGCGTTTTTTCAACTCGATCTTAGCAGTTCAGCGGGCTGGAGCGTGCCCAGGCCAACCGGCCAACCGGCCAATCGCATCTTGGCACCGCAAACCCGATCGCCCTCAGCCATCTCCGTCAATCATGAGTTGGATTTCCGTGAGGTACTTTTTCGGGTTCCCTCGGAAGATCATCCCTGGGCCTTTGTGGTAGATTTCTCGTGTCGGCATCGCGTGTTTGATTTTTCGCGATGCAGCATATTTGAGAATCGTTTCGTACGAGCGATGGATTTCTTCGTATGGCCCCAAGTGCATCAGGGAAAGGCATTGGCCGCCTGGTAAATCGACGACGTTGATTTCGTCAGTTGATTCGCCTTTCTTGATCGGCATCGCGGCGTCAAAGTCAGCATCGTCGGCCCGGTATTCAGCGTTGTGATGCAACAACATGGCTTTGCCACAAAGGTGTCTTCCAAACTTGCGACCGATTTTGCCAAACCCAGAACCGCAATCGCTGTATTTGCCCTTCATGCGAATGCTGGCGACCAGCATGGGATCGATTGTTTTCTCTTCCACTTCATAACTTGCCTGTGTCATGGTGATACTCGCCTCTTTCTCGTACGTGATGAGTTTGTCGAGCAAACCGACGATGCGACGATCGTTTCGCATTCGTTTGCGAATCTCGTCTTTTCTCAATTCGAGAAACGACACGATGCTGGAGTCGTCGTCATGTTGGCTCAGGATTTCATTGATATCAGCGATCGAGAATTCCAAGTCGCGCAACGAGGCAATCAACCTTGCCGCATCGATCTTCGAAGCGTCATAAAACCGATAGCCGCTTCCGGCTTCGACATGTGACGGCACCAAAATACCCTGCTCGTGATAGAACCGAAGTGTCTTCACGGTCAGGCCGGTCATCTTGGAAAATTCGCCAATGCTGAACATGCACAGAGTTTACGGGCTCCCCCAACGGGAGAGTCAAGAGTTAAAAATGCGAAGCGCAAATTTGCTGCGCGGAGCGTTATGGCAAGATCTTCTTACTGTCGACCTCGATGGCAACTACAACCAACCGCGTTGCAGTACTCGCTCACTTTGCTGGCTCCACCGTCGCGTTGCCAGTAGAACTCTTCACGTGGTGCGTCAGCACCGTGACGATTCATCCGATTTGCCTCGAAGACTTCTCCGTTGGCGATGACAAGTGCGATCTTCTCGCTATCACGAATGCGTTTCGTAGGATCGGCCTTCTTACGAAGCACAATCAGGTCAGCAAGTTTTCCCTTTTCAATTGATCCCAGATCTTTGTCGAGACCGAGATACTTCGCACCATTGATCGTGCCGCACTCGAGAGCCTGCATCGGTGTCATCCCGCCCTGGACGAAACTCCACATTTCCCAGTGCGTGCAGATGCCAGGCAGTTGCCCGTGCCCACCGGCTTGCACCAAGCCTCCGTCGTCGACGACTTGTCTCGCGATTTCGGCAACCTTCATGTGGTTGTAGTCTTCTTCGGGAGCTTTCTCGCGGCGACGTGAGCGTGGATTCAGGACTTGCGGAGGAATGAATGTTCTTAACCGCGTGTGTAGCCACAGATCATCGATTTGATACCAATAACGTTCGCCCGATAGTCCGCCATACGCAACATTCAACGTCGGTGTGTACCCGACATTTGTTCCACGCCACAGATCCATCACGTCGTCATAAGCCGTTTGGACCGGCAGCGTGTGCTCGATGCCAGTGTGTCCATCGACGATCATGGTCATGTTGTGCATGAATGTTGAACCGCCTTCGGGAACGACCATCATGTCCAGTTCACGGGCGGCAGCGAGTACTTGTTGTCGCTGGTCACGTCGCGGCTGGTTGTAGCTTTTGACCGTGAACGCACCGACGGCTTTCATTCGCTTTAGGTGAAAACGTGCATCGTCAAGTGAATCGATCTCCGCCTTGGATGCGCCTGTTGCGCCGTAGAGAATTTTGCCGGTGGAGAACGTGCGTGGCGCAGTGATCAGCCCCGCCTTGGTCATCTCGCTTGCGGCAAAAATACTGTGTGTGTCATTGCTGGGATCGTGCACCGTGGTCACACCAAAGGCCAAACGCGCGTAGTCGATCCAATTATGCTGCGGAGTGATGCCAAAGGTTGCTTGAGCGCCATGAGCATGCGCGTCAATGAATCCCGGCAGGATGACTTGGCCCTTGAGGTTTGTTTTGACGTAGTCGTCGGGTATCTCGGTGTCCTCACGCGAGCCGACGGCGACAATGCGATTTTCGTTGATCAAGATCACGCCGTCTTTGATAACACCTGCACCTGCCATCGTGATGATTCGCCCGCCGACGAGAGCGCGTTTTGTGCTGGGCCGCGCCACAGCGTGTGAGAACCCAATCGATTTTGACTCGACGATCGGTTTCTTTTTTGCAGACTCTTCTTCCTCGTCACCCTCGACTGCTTGAGGCGGCGTCATGGCCTCGCCCAAATCACAAGTGAACAGTTCGGGACCGAGGCTCCAATGCAGTGAATCTCCGTCGCCAGAAAAATGAATGAAGTCACCGGCTTGATCGCTGACTTTCACGACGGGCAATCCCTTTGCACCTGGACCGACGACGATGGGTTTGGGAGAAGCGACCAGCGGCGCGACATAAACGTGAAAACGCTCGATCAAGGCGATGTGCTCACCACTGGGTGAGATTTTGAAATCGGTCGCCCAATCGCTCTTGTAGTGTTCGCGAAGTTCGTTCCCGACTCGATCCACACTGCAAAGCACGACGTTATCGGACTCTTTTTCTGATTTGCGGCGTGTTAAGTAGATCCGCTTTCCTGTCTTGTCAAATTGAGGACGCGAGCCTCTTTCGCAAACGACCTGCGTTTTTCCACCGCGCGCCGGTGCGATGCAAATGCCCGTATCAAGTGACCAGAGCGACGACCGAATATGACCACCACCGCCTTTTTCAAAGACAATCTCTTTTCCGTTGGGCGAAAAAGACGCGTGCATATAGTGACCTGGTTCCGTTGTCACGACCCAACTTTCACGCTCGGCAATATTGGTTGCTGCGATCCGGACAGAGCCCAGCGTTTGATCGTTCCATGTCGTGTAGACGATGTACTTTCCATCACGCGAGAACGAGGGCGCGAACTCGAAGTGGTTCGTTTGAGTGGTCAGCCGGATCGGTTCGCCCGCGGGTAGCTCCCGTAGATAGATGTGCCCCAACGCTTGAAAAGCGACACAGCTTCCATCTGGTGAAACTTGAACGTCCTGCAGCATCTTGACATCAAACTTGTCTGCTTCAACGCGAACTTCGTGGCGAACCGCTTTGCGACTTTCGCGTCGATCACGAATGCGAAACGGAATGATGGAGGAATCACCCGACGCGATGTCAATCTTGCGAATCTTTCCCTTGGCCCAAATGACGATGGACTTGCCATCCGGCGTCCAGTCAAAACCACTGTAGACGCCATGGATCGCCCAGGCTTCTTGCATGTCCCGTTCCAGCTCATCGTATATCAGCCGGATGCTACCTGATTGCAAGTCAAACAGATGCAGTCCAGTTTTCGCGCCAACGCGGCGCACAAACGCGATCGTCTTTCCGTCGGGGGATGGCGTCGGACGACATGCACCACCAGGGCCGCTGATCAGGACTTCGGTTTTGCCTTCGCTGATGTCGAGTCGCTTGACCGCATAGATGCCTTTGTGAGAATTCTTGTCGTACTCAAATTGGTCGCCCGGCGTGGTGTCTTGGCTGTAGTAGAGGTACCTGCCGTCTGGTGAATAGACGGGTTCGTTGACATCCTTTTGGTCATTGCCTCGCTCGGTCCACTGAACGCCAGCGGTTGCCTCCATGGCCAGCGCGTCACGATGGTAGAGCCAGCATTCGCCAGCTCCCAGTGAACGTCGACTGGTAAAGTGCTTGCGACCCACCAAATAGTTGCCGTCGGGTGACCAAGTCGGATTGCATAACAACCGATACGTCTCATTAGTGACTTGAGTCGATGTCTGTCCGTCGGCTGTCATAAACCAGATATTGTCGCCGGCCTTCTTGCTTTTGCCGCTGCGGTCGCTTGTGAAAGCAATGTGCTTTCCATCGGGACTGAAACGCGGTTGCATTTCCCACGCGACACTTTTCGTCAAGTTCTTTGGTAGTTGCTTTCGCGTCGCTTTGGTTCCATCGGCTCCGCGTATAGGCATGACATAGAGGTCACCCAACAAGTCGAATACGATTTGTTTCCCATCAGGGCTTACGTCCAAGTTGATCCATGTACCGCTATTGCAGTCGATCTTTTGTTGTTGCAGCGGACCGGGCGGCGATTCAATGTCCCAGACTGCTTCGCTGTCCGAATCGGTTGCTTGATTTGATTCATCACCTCCAGCGGTGACGGTCCAAAGGCAGAAGCAGAACAATAGGAGTCGGAAAGGCATACTGATGTCAATTTGGAGATGAAAGCTTGTCACTGAATTCAACGATCATAGTCGATGAAAAAGAATCTGAACAAAATGGTCCTCCGGAAGGTGACGCCACGCGATTGTCGGAGCTTTCCAAGTATGGGATAACCTGTGCGTGACTGCCAAAAAGGCGACACAGCGCAGTTCCTACTTCGACTCCTGCAGCGTGAAACGTTTCGATGATGAAGACCTTCAAGATTGTGGTATTAGGCGGTGACGGGATTGGCCCAGAGGTCACCGATCAAGCAGTTCGCCTACTAAAGGAAATCGAGCCGCGCCTAAATGGTGTCGCTTTCGATTTTGATGAACACTCCGTCGGAGTGGGCGAGTACCAAAAGAATGGCGATGCACTGCCTGAATCTGCCTTTGAAGCTTGCCGTAGTTCGGACGCTATTCTGCTAGGTGCGATGGGGTTGCCAAACGTTCGTTATCCCAATGGCAAAGAGATCGCACCGCAACTGGATCTTCGTGAACAGCTTCAACTCTACGGTGGTGTTCGCCCGATTGAATTGTTCCATGAAGTGGACACACCGCTGAAGGACTACGGCTCAGGCGAGATCGATTTTGTGCTGGTTCGTGAGAGCACCGAAGGCATTTTTGCGGGTCGGGACGCCGTTGCTGACCTAGACGCTGATGAAGCGATCAACATTATTCGGATCACGCGCGTCGGTGCAGAGCGGGTCTGTCGAATGGCGTTCGAGGTTGCCCGAAAGCGCAACAAGGCAAAGAAGGTGTCGTTGATCGACAAAGCCAATGTGCTTTCAACAATGGTTTACTTTCGTCACATATTTGACGAAGTCGCCAAGGACTTTCCTGATATCACGGCCGAGCATGTTTACGTCGACGCATCTGCACTCTTCATGGTTCGTCGGCCGCATGATTTTGATGTGATGGTGACCGAGAATATGTTTGGGGACATCTTGAGCGATCTAGCTGCGGGCCTGGTTGGCGGCATGGGCATGGCTCCGTCAGCTGATATCGGCGACGACGTTGCAGTTTTTCAGCCGTCTCATGGCTCAGCGCCCGACATTGCCGGAAAAGGTGTCGCAAATCCGATCGCAATGATCTTGTCCGCTGTGATGATGCTGAACTGGTTCGAGCATGATGAAACCAAGCGAGCAGGAGCAGCACTCCACAGCGCCGTCGCGAAAGCACTTTCAGATCCAGCCAATCGAACACCCGACATGGGTGGAAAACTATCCACACAGGGAATCACCGATGCGATCTCAGCGGCTCTGCGAGAGACTCTAAAATAGCTGCGACGTGCTGGTGTACCGCCCTACCTTTTACCTTGCGATGATCTATGCCTAAACGCTTTCTACTCATTGTCGGTGCTTTCGTCGTTTCCGTTTTGATGTGGGTCGATCGAGCTTGTATCTCAGCCGCGAAAGGCGACATCGCCTCGGACATGAATTTCACCGACCAGCAAATGGGCTGGGTGATGTCCGCATTCGCACTTGGCTATGCCCTTTTTCAAGTGCCCAGCGGCAAACTTGCCGATCGGTTCGGTCCGCGCGTTGTCATGTCCGTCGTTTGCGTTGTCTGGTCGATCTTCACCGGACTGACGGGTGTCGTTCGCGGGCTTGCGCCGCTGATTGGATTGCGGTTTTTGTTTGGGATGGGCGAAGCAGGTGGCTATCCCACGATCGCTCGAGCGTTCACTTCATGGCTACCAATGAACGAACGTGGCATTGCAAATTCGGTTAGCTTTTCCGGTGGGCGACTAGGTGCTGCGTTGGCGATGCCGGGCGTTGTTTGGCTGATCAATGTGTTGGGTGGCTGGCAACAAACGTTTTGGTTTTTCGGCGCGATGGGCGTGCTATTCGCGATCGCTTGGTTTGTTCTATTTCGCGACTCGCCGGAACAGCACCCAGCCATTTCAGAGGAAGAACGACAACACATCCTGGCTAATCGACAGCCCAAGCTGACAGGTGACAGCGAGACAGCGGCAGGAATTGACGAGCCGCCAATTCGCTTTGTCGAAATGCTTCGGTCTCCCAATTTGCTTATGCTGATGGTCCAATACGTCGCTCACAACTTCACATTTTTCTTCACCGTGACATGGTTCTTCCCCTACTTGAAAGAAAGCTATTCCCTGACAGCCGAGCAAACCGGTTGGTACGCAGCAGTACCACTGCTTTGCGGTGTTGCTGGAAACTGGCTGGCAGGATTCACGGTCGACAAGCTTTACAGCCAAGGGAAGTGGAACTTTTCTAGACGTCTTCCTGCTGCGATTGGTTTCGTTTTTGGCGCCGTTGGAATGAGCCTTTGCGTGAACATGACAACGCCAGGTGCAGCCGTTGCCTGCATGTGCATTGCAATTTTCGGAGCCGACATGATCTTGAGTCCCTCGTGGTCAACTTGCATGGATATCGGTGGCAAGAGTGCAGGAGCGGTCTCGGGTGCGATGAACATGGTTGGCAACTTGGGTGCGTTCACGACAGCACTTGCGTTTCCCTACCTGAAAGAGTTCATGGGATCCCACGAGCCGTTCTTCTATCTCGCAGCGGGACTGAACATCGTCGCCATCTTTATGTGGTTCCGCATTCGACCGGATCGTTCGATTCGCGAGGAGTTGTCGGGAGCCAGCCAATGAGCCGATTAAAGGGAGCCGTGATTGGAGCTGGCTACTTCAGCCATTTTCACTTTGATGCTTGGAACCGCATCGACGAAGTGGAACTGGTAGCGTGCTGCGATACGGACGCGGCCAAAGCGGAGTCGGTAGCGGGGAAATACGAAGTCCCAAAGGTCTACACAGACTATCGGTCAATGTTGGACGAACATGACTTGGACTTCGTCGATATCATTACGCGGCCTGACACGCATTTGAAAATGGTTCAAGAGATTGCTGGCCGCAGTATTGCGATGATCTGCCAAAAACCACTGGCACCCAATGTCGATGAAGTGCGGCAAGTCATCCAAGCCGCTGATTCAGCAGGCGTGCGATTCATGGTCCACGAGAACTTTCGTTTTCAACCTTGGTGCCGAGAGATCAAGACTCTCTTTGAAAGCGGTGTGATCGGCGACCGACTGCATACCCTGACCGCCCGCAATCGAATGGGTGATGGCTGGGGCGACGATGCGTACTTGGCACGTCAGCCCTACTTCCAAACGATGGAAAAGTTCCTGATCTTCGAAGCAGGCATACACACCATTGATACCTTTCGTTTTTTGGGTGGCGAAATCAGCCAAGCCTGGTGCGTTCATCGAAGACTGAATCCCGTCATCGCGGGCGAAGACACCGCATTGGGTGTCTTCCAGTTTGAATCGGCAGGCATGGGGATCTATGACGCAAGTCGGTTCAATGAATCGACCTCGGAGAATCCACGCTACACCTTTGGTGAACTGTCATTGGAAGCCAATGGCGGCACCATTCGATTGTATGACGATGCAAGGATCACAATTCAACCACTGGGTGAAGCCGAGCGAGACCACGTCTACACACCTAGCCAGCACGGTTTTGCGGGTGACTGTGTCTACGAGACGCAGCGTCATTTTGTCGATGGTTTGCTAAACGAAACGCCGTTCGAGACCGACGCTGAAAGTTATGCGAAAAGCATCGCGGTTCAAGAAGCGATGTACCGCTCAGCGCAATCCGGCACCTGGGAGAAGCCTTCGCTATGAACGTCATCGATCTCACCCTACGGCTCGAGTCCGGAATGCGCGGAGTCGAGTTTGAAACGAAGTACACCGTCGCCGAGCACGGTTGGAACGCGCGAACATTGCACTTGTACTCCCACAGTGGAACGCACATGGATTCGCCGGTTCATTTTGAAGCGGGCGAGCAAACGATCGACGAAATCCCCTTGGCCGACTGCATTGGCAAAGCTTGGTTGATCCCTTTGGATGATCTCGCTCCCAATACGCCGATTACGATCGACCACTTGGGCGAAGTTGCTGACCAACTTGCACCTGGAGACGCACTTCTGTTGCGCACGCTGTGGAGTCGTCATGTAGGCGATCCCGACTATTACCGCGACCATTTTCCGCCGATCAGTCCCGAGCTTGCAAAGTGGATGGTCGATCGACAAGTTCGCATGGTAGGTGTCGAACCGCCAAGCGTTGCAGACGTCAACGATTTGCCAGCGGTGACACTGATTCACAACATCTTGCTTGGCGGTAACGTCATCATTGTCGAAGGACTGACCAACCTGGACAAGCTCTCTGGGCAGACCTGCCTGTTTGGTGCCTTGCCACTAAAAATTGCCGATGGCGATGGCGCACCCTGTCGCGCGTTTGCCATCGACGGCGCTGCTGACCTTTTTTCATCCAGAAGCACCGAATAGAAATAATGAGCCAATCACTCACCAAGACACTTGCTTCGCTTCCGCCTGAGCTGACCGATTCCCTGCTTCCGAAAATCCGTGATTTGCTCGCTCAGTCCAATCGAACGATTGTCGTGCTGGATGATGATCCCACAGGAACACAGACCGTCTACGACACACCTGTCTTGACGACATGGACGGTCGATTCGATTGCAGAAGAGCTAGATCGCGGGCATCCGTTGATCTACATTCTGACCAATTCGCGAGCGTTGCCATCGGAGCAAGCTAGGGAGTTGGCAAATGAAATCGGAAACAACCTTTCCGTCGCAGCAGCCGCCAAACAAAAACAGCTCACCGTGATCAGCCGAAGTGATTCGACTCTTCGTGGCCACTATCCAGTCGAAGTGGACGCACTGGCCGAAGCCTTGGGAAGACGCAACGCACCTCAGTTCATCATCCCGTTCTTCCTCCAGGGCGGACGGCTGACGATTGATGATGTTCACTACGTTGCCGAAGGCGATGAATTGATTCCCGCCCATGAGACGCCGTTCGCGAAAGACGCTGCCTTCGGATTCAACACTGCCAACATGATCGACTGGGTCGTTGAAAAACGCGGGGGATCGATTTCACGCGATCAAGTCAGCACGATCAGCCTGCAAGAACTACGAAGCGGAGATATGGAAGGTCTATCTCAGCGTTTGATGGAGCTTCCAGATAATCGTGTGTGCGCTGTCAATGCAGTCACGATGCGTGACATCGAGTGCTTTGTCGTTGCCGCACTTCGCGCCGAAAATTCCGGCAGCGACTTCGTCTATCGAACCGCTGCAAGTTTTGTGCAAGCCTATGCAGGTCTAGAACCAAAGCCGCTGCTCTCTTCCGACGAAATGGTAAATCCTGCCGCCAAGGCGGGATTAATTGCAGTGGGATCCTATGTCCCCAAAACAACCGCACAGCTCAACGCCCTGGTCAACCAAGCCGGCAACTTGGTGGCCGTGTCGTTAGATGTAAACGCAATCCTGAGCGATTCTGCGCAGCAGCACCTGGATGATGCCGTCGCGAAATGCAATCAAGCATTACAAGGCGGCCAGAATGTTGTTTTGCATACATCACGTGATCTTGTCGTCGGTGATGATGCAGCTGCCAGCCTTCAAATCGGTAGCCGCGTCTCTGCCGCGCTCGTTCAAATTGTTCGGGCGATCGATCAGCCACTTCGGTTCCTGATCGCCAAAGGCGGTATCACATCCAGCGACGTCGCCACACGGGCTCTGGACGTCAAACGCGCCATCGTGCTGGGGCAGATTCTTCCTGGCGTTCCCGTTTGGCAGACTCAGGACGAGAGCCGACGTCCCAACCTGGCTTACGTTGTTTTCCCGGGCAACGTTGGCGGTGACGACGCGCTCTTACAGGCCTATCAGAAACTTCAGTAACAATCTTCTTTTTCGGCGAATGACACTATGACTGCACCACTGTTCCAAAGACTTGACCACATCGCCATTGTTGTACGTGATACCGAAGAAGCACTGAAGTTCTATCGCGACACGCTTGGGCTGCCATTGGTGCTAAGCGAAGAGATTCCAACGGGAAATGTTCGCTTGACGCATCTCGACATGGGCAACTTGCATCTACAGCTCGTCGAACCGCTCACCGAAGACCACCCGCTTCAAGCCCACCTCAGCGAGCACGGCGAAGGTCTGCATCACCTGTGCTTTGAGACCGAAGACGTAAAGAAAACACTTGAAATGCTTCCGCAGCGAGAACTCCAAGCAAAAAGCGATACACCACACGACGGACCACTCGGAAAGAAAGCCGGCTTCATCGACGCCAAAACTGCTCGCGGCGTGATCTGGGAAATGACATCACCGTCGTAGCAACAGGAAGTCAGTCGCACCAATTTTTCTACCCTTCTAATTTTCCTACCCCTTCGTTGAAGATCTGGTAGGAAGATTTGAAGGGTAGGAAGATGTATGTGGAAGTAGGTACCTAGATTGCGATTCACCCCAGGTGAAACATAGATGGCTCCGTTGCTTGGTTTTGCATCATGACATGAAAACTACCTACTGAGAAATCCACGTCTTTCTCGTAGAAAGCTTTAGTCGCATTCATCGACCAGATCGAATACCTCAGTCTCGATGCACGTTATGAGAAGGTGCGTGCGTCAGGAAGCGATCGCGATTGTGCAGTGTTGGTCGCGATCGGCATCAAGTCCAGCGGGCATCGAACCGTGTTAGGTGTCAGCGTGTCGCTTTCTGAGGCGGAAATGTACTGGTTTGAGTTTCTTTGCTCAGTGAAGCAACGCGGCATGCACGACGCGAAGCTGATCGTTAGCGAAGGTCTCAGGAAAACGGAATGCGATACATAGCTTTCCAAAACTAGACCGAAACCGATTGTCCGAATTTTCAGAAAGACTGTTGCTCTATCGCGCGCCCTGAAAACTCCAAATCGGTGCCTAGATTGTATGAGAACAAAATCGAAAACGATTTGTATGTTGATCCCGCTCACGCTGGTGATGGGCTTTGGCGGTGGTTCACTGACTTTGGCTCAGATGCCAGCAATACCCGCCAAACCGACTACACACCTACGTGACAACGCAGGAATTCTGTCGCATGAATGCGAAGCAGAGTTGATTCCGTTCTTACAACAAGTTCAGCGTCAGAGTGGTGTTGAGTTGGTGGTCGTGACGATCGACCGAATTCCGCAATCCAAAGCGAGTGGATTTTCAACGGCTAGGAAGAAAAGCGTGACAATCGAAACCTACGCCAAGGCGATGTTCAATCATTATGAAATCGGTAATGTCCCTGCCAACCAAGGTGTTTTGCTTTTGGTTGCCAAGCAAGACCGCAAGTGCCGTATCGAACTAGGAGCTGGATACGCTACTAGCACCGATCACATTGCAAAGCAGATCATTGATCGCAGCATCATCCCCGCCTTCGGAAGTGGAGAGTATGAACGCGGCATTCGCGAAGGTGTGAACGAGATCGCCGTATCGATTGCCGGAATGGACTTGGGGCACCCAGCCAGCCGCAGTTTCTCTTGGGTCTTGATTCCGCTTTGCTTCTTCGGGCTGATCGGAACGTTGATCTTTGGAAGCCTGGCCATCAACGGCAAGCGAGGCTGGGGTTGGGTCGTGGTGGGGATGGTTTACATCCAGTATTTGCAGCTTCGTAACTGGACACGAGAGCCGTGGCCTAACGCGGGGCGATCGACCTATGGCACCTCTTCGGGAAGCGGCTTCGGCATTTTCGACGGTGGTTCGTCTTGGGGTGGCGACTCTTTTTCAAGTGGCGGAGGAGGAGGTGGCTTCTCCGATGGCGGTGGTGCTTCGGGCGACTGGTAGAGGACATTCTTTAAACGGACAAATCAAATGACTCAAACGCTCAAAGAAGTATCCAAATTCGACTCTGAGCCAGCGTTGAAATGCCCAGCATGTAAGACGCAGCCGCTATTGCCAGGACGCTCTGGAAAATCGCCAGTCGAACTTGATGTGTGCCAAACGTGTCGCGGTATCTGGTTCGATCGAGACGAATTCCATCATGTGTTCCAAGTTGGCGCGATGGAACTGCGATGCGAGCCCGAAGCACGTCCTACTCGGTGGAAGTGTCCTTGTTGCTCTCGAGCCCTGCGCCGGACGACCTATCCGCAAACCGAAACGGAAGTCCTGATGTGCATCGACTGCGATGGAGTATGGACTAAGCCGGAGGATATTCTGGTTATTCGACGTCAACGATTACTGCTCCGTCGCAAGGGCAAGCTAAGGAAATACGCACCGATGACAGGCCGTAAAGGTAAGTGGATCCGCTACGTAAACGACCGTATCGCTGAATTGCAGCGGTGATCTGTCGTCGCCCTCTGTTCTCTATCCAACAGAACCGACATCGATTGCGCTATGTCTTGAACGACGCGATGAGGCACCGAAACGCGCCAGTATTGGAAGACTCAAAGTAAAACAGCCTCTTCACGGCATTTTTGCTAGGACATCGTCGATGCTATTCAATTGGCAATTGCAGTTGGAGCCGTGAAGTTCAGTCGCTCTAGCAGTCAATATGTTGAGATCGTCGCGGTGGATCGCCACTTCCCGCCCTTCAAGTGAGTACAATTTCTGCTTGTTCGACTGGGTCTTACGAAGCGATGGAGCCCGTGTCGTTGTTTGTATAGATTTTTTTTGAGGGCGAAACAGTGATGAGAAAGCTTGGATTGGTATTGGTGGTTTTGCTGTGTGGTTCGACTGATGGAGCTGTGATCACATGGAATGCGGCTCAAGACACAACGTCGAGTGCAGCGAACGATGTCGCCGATGGTGGAAACGTTATCTTGGCGATCAATGGTCAGAGCCAAACTAACGGCAGTGCGCTGCGACCAGGTAACGTGACGCTCGATGGCGTCCTATTCGAATCGCGAGACTTTGACAACTTTCTGGGCGCTTTCGCAATTCAATCCACCGCAGCGTTGTCATTGCCAAGTGGGACAACCACGGGCGACGCCGCTTACGATACGTTTCTCACGCATGTCGCATTTGCCAATACTGCGAACGCTACAAATACAGCGAATACCGGGTTGTCAGGAACGGATGTCAATGTCGTGTTTCCGATCTTGGGCCTTACTACCAACTCGGACTATCTTGTCCAAGTTTGGTACACCGACGAAAGGAATGGCAATTCCAATCGCGTCGCAACGTTTGGTGACAACGAAACTGTTGAGAGTTTAGTAAATGTCCCTGCGACAGGTGCAAATGGCTTTGGCAGTTTTGTCGTTGGGACCTTTACTGCCGATGCGACGACACAAGATTTGCGAATCGCGATCGCGAACGCACCTCGGTCGCATGTGACCGGTCTACTTGTTCGCGAGGTGGTTGCTGTTCCAGAACCGTCTGCTTTCTTTGCCATTGCGATGGCATCAACCGTTATCGGATCCCGCCGTCGCAAATCGAAACGAGACTGATCGCCATCGAAAATTGGTCATCGAAACTTGTTGCAATAGTGCAGAGTTCTCTGAAGCGGATTTTGTCAAATTCGCATGAGCACCTAAACTGTTTGGTTCTTGTCTTGGACAACACGTCGAGGCACCGAAACACGACGGTATTGGAAGACCCTGAGCAGGAATCCTAAGTTGACCAGAGTGATTAGGAAGCCCACGAAAAGGACGAGCGACGCGAGCGAAGCATCGACGCTTGTGTTGTAGGAAAACGCTTCATCTAAGGTCCAGACCCAATCGATGACTTCCAGTCGTGTGTAATTGTTTGGCGTGCTACCGGTTGTGGCCACGATCAAAATGAGCGGCGTAATTGCGGCAACGAAAAGTACTCCCGCTAGGACAGCCAATGGGACCGCGATCATCGAACCGGTACGGCGTAGAATCGGTGTCACGATCACGCGTGTGATACCCAGATAGACCAGTAGATATCCGGCCATCAGACAGGAAAAAACGAGCGGGTTCGTCGTCGGTTGTTTCGTCGTTGATTCCAAGGCCCCGAAAATACCGAGCGCTGCGATTCCGACGCATCCTGTCGTCACCGCGAATACATACCCGGTTGCGGGACCAGGATTAAACCACGTCAGCAGTGTGCGACCGGCGAACGTACTGGGTAGTCCGCGCTGAACACGGGGGCTCAATTCTGACGACTCGGCCATCATCAACGCACCCATGACAAGCCAATAACCGACCAGAATCATCGACCCAAAGTTCACCGGTTCGTAGTCTTCGTACCACATTGATACGATGGCCATCGTTGCCATCCATACCAACTGTTGTCCAAACATGGTCCGACGCAGCCCACTGGACCGATTCTCGGTCACGGGCGCAATCCGCGCCGCGGCGGCTTTGATAAACATGACCATGCACGAAAGGCCGACGACAACGTAGAGCGACAGACCCAAGTAAATGTCTTCATCATTCGATTGGAACAGTCCATCGACACAAAATGCAAAGCACATGATTTCGGTGAACAGCAGCACCGCCAGGACGGCCAAAAGTGCGAGAGTCTGACCGGTCCGCGTGAACGCCAAGGTGGACAACATCAGCGAAAAGCAAGTGACCAATAACGCTGTAAAGAAGGTTGTAATGATCAAGGCACCAATCATCGGGAGACTGACGCCGCGCAGCAGATACGAGAATGCTAAGCAGGGAACGATCGCTGCGAAATAGATCAGCATTTGCAGAATGGCGCTATTCAGTTTGCCCATCACAATTCGCATCGACGACAAACGAGTAATGACCAGCATCTCGAAAGTGTCGTCATCGATTTCGGCGACCAGCGATCGGTGAGCCGCTAGCGGCACCATTCCGATCATCGGAATCGCCATCACCAAGTAGTACCCAATCAGTAAGCTGGAACCCGTCGGGACGTAGTGAACGTCCGGCGAATAGGACACGACGCCCAAGATCGTCCAAAGGCACGACGCCAGAAGTAACAGAAAAAACGTGATCAGGAACTGACGGCTCTTGAGTGACTGGCGAGCTTCTTTGATCAGAATCGGATTGACCCACGCCGAAGCGCGTTCGCACGTCCGATCCAGCCAACCCCAGATGCCAGGATCGTCTGGATCAAGTGCCAGCGGATGGTAGTCCACTTCATCGTTTTGCCCACCCAGCGATGTACCACCCAAGGAAGCAGTATCCAGACCATCAGCTTCGTCGGACACGTTCGGACCGCCAGACTCGTTCGGTTCGATGGCCGGGAGGTTCTCCTGAGAGTGATTCACTGAACGCGCCCCTCGGTGACCTGTAGAAACACGTCCTCCAGCGATTCATCGTGGCTGGAGTATTCCAAGACGGCCACATCGGCCAGCACAAGCTGACGCAAAATCGCGATTTGCTGATCTTCGGGACCGGAGATGACGAAACGCAACGTGCTGTGGTTACTACCTTCGTCAACCTTGAGCTCCGCGACGGATTCATGGGAAGACAGTATTTCAGCTGCGGCGACAGGCGATCCTGAAACTTTGACAACGACCTCTCGTGATTGCCGGATGGTTTGGCGAATCTCATCAACGGTGCCCGTTGCCAGCAGCTGGCCTTGTTCCAAGATTCCAACCCGGTCACACATCTCCGCCAGCTCCGTCAGGATATGACTGCTGACGAGAATCGTTTTTCCATCGGCGGCAAGGGATCGAATGATGTGCCGCAATTCGATTCGTGCACGCGGGTCCAAGCCTGCTGCCGGTTCGTCCAAGATCAGAACGCTGGGATCATGAATCAACGCGCGTCCCAAACACAATCGCTGCCGCATTCCTTTGCTCAGTCCGCGAATGGGCTTAAACGCAAGTGATTTTAAACCCGTAAAGTCCATGACCCACCGAAGTCGGCGAGTGCGTTCAGGACCCAACAACCCGTGTGAACGCGCAAAGAAGTCCAGATACTCCGCGCAGTTCGTATCGCTGTATGTACCAAAACTGTCGGGCATGAATCCCAGTCGCATCCGAACACGGTCCGGATCATTGATCGCCGAGAGACCCTCGACGTAAGCTTCACCGGACGTCGGTAGCCCCAAGGTCGACAAGATCCGCATGCTAGTTGTTTTGCCAGCCCCGTTGGGCCCGATGTAGCCAAACACACTTCCGCGCGGAACTTCAAAGGAAACACGGTTGACGGCAATTGTGTCCCCAAACGTGCGTGTCAGGTCGCGTAGTTCGATGGCAGGACCGTCCCACTGCGTAAAGCTGGCACCCCGAGTGCCTACGGATCGCCCGGCAGTGTTCTCAGAAGAAATCATGGAATGTCTCCCATGATCAAATGCACGCTGTCGAGAACCTTTGCATTGCTGACACCCAGCACGGACTCGTCCAATTCTGCGGTTGCGACAAACGAATTTTTCGGCATCGACCCAAGGCACCACCGTTTCAGTCGTTGCTCCAAAAGGTTGGCTTGAATGCCAGCCCGATTGGTTCGCCCGTAGTAATTGTTGTGCTGTAGCTCGGGCACAAAAAACTGCGAAGGGCTAGGAAGGAGATCTTGCCCTACAATTTTCTGTAGCCCAGCCTTGTCTGAGGGAGAAAGCTTGACGCTGGATTCTCTTTGCAAATCAGCACCTATCCAATAACGCCCGTCCACATCGCGAGCGACAATTCGTTTGATGGCGTACTGTGAATCGTTCTTGACGGACCCGTTGCTCGACGTATCACCAGACGAAAACTGAAACACCATTTTCTGCTCGGTGTGAGATGGCGTCGTGGTAATGTACTGGACTTGATTTCGTGGCGGCAAAAAGCCACCCGTCATGGCCTGGCCATCTTCGTCGATGGCAATGCTACCTTGCCGATCGGCACGGCGGCGATAGTTGTAACTCATGATCGGAACGTAGCTGACGGGACAGATGAGCGTTTCGGAATCGAAGGCGATGCCATCGGACTGACCCATCACGGCGTAATAGGTGTGCCGCGACTGACGAACGGCAAGTCCGCCCGTTTGATCCAGCCACGTAATCTGTCGGGAACGGATTTTGGTGGACAGCCCGTCGGAGCCGATCGCATAGGCGAACAAACTGGCGGTTACCACAAACGCCAAGGCCGGTGCAGCGAAGTAAAGCAAATAAAGGCGGTCACGACGACGTAGAAAGAAATAGCAAAACGGACCCACGATGGCAGCGAACAGGATGTTCAGAAAAACAAACGACTTCACAGGTGGTTTTCCGACCGACGGTATCAGCCAACTCCAGTAACGGTCGTTGCCTTTTGCCACATCGACTCCGAACCGATCCGCCCAGCTCAATCGACTCCCCGAGATCAGTTTGACACTCTCCCAAAGCTGAAATGATCCTGGGAACGGATCTTCGTCCTGGATCATGATCACTTGCCCCAGCCCCAACGAATGCACGGACAACTTGTCCTTGATTTCGGTCCAAGCAACTCGCTGAGCAAAAGGATGCTTGGTTGTCTTTAACTCTTTAAAAACATCCCGCCGCTTCATGAACCCTGATTGCCCCATACGTACTGATTGCTTTTCAGGCTCATTCCAGTAGTCCGTCGTGATGGAACTATCATCGTTGATTTCATTCAGTCGAAGTCGGCTCATCGATGGAAGTTTGGAATTTTTCTGATTCGTTTGACGAACGAACTTATTGTCCGCAACGGAAACTGGTTTTAGTTTGCCGTCGAAAAAACTAGTCTGATTTTCCGCTGCATAAATCCACAAGTTCCCTCCCGACGCCAGCCACTTTTCCAACGCTGCGAACTTTTCAGGTTGCTTAACGCGAACGCGATCAAGTACGGGGGCCGCGACGATGATGACATCCAACTGAGAGTAGCCCAGCCAACTTTCGTAGTCCAAGCTGTTGTCCATCATTCGGTACTGAATCCAGGCAGGTTGCGTCTGCTGTGCGAAGGAGACAGCACGCGAGTGTTTGAAACGCTTGACGCTGCGTTCGCTTGGCATGGGGCCATCGCCAAACACAGTGTTCAGTGTTCGTACGTCGGGGCACTTCTCCCATGCAGCCGCGCTGTTGTCACCCACGATCAGCCCTACACTGACGTGCTGTCCAAAATGCTTGCTGCGATCTTGCAGGTGGTAAGTCTCTCGCCCGCTTTCGATGGGTAGTCCGTCCTCCAAGAGCTGGACTTTCAGGTTGTCCCAGGTGAAGTAGTACGGAACGTAGAGATAGAGATCCTCGAGCGTGCTACCTTGTGGAAGGGTGGTTGATTGTTGCAGCGAAAAATCGAGTCCCGATCCATAGCTGCGGGACGGCGTGACGATAACGGAAACATTGTGATCGCGTAGAAACGCTTTGCCGTTGGGGCGAAACCGAAGGCGAACGGGCTGATAGCCATTCCCTCCGACCGATTCGATCGAAGTGAGCATCCTAAAACCTGCGACCCGGCGTTTGACTGGTAATTGACCAAGGTCATTGGTTTGAGAAGCACACTGGCTCGCGCAGCAAGCAATCGCAAGACAAACAATCAACGCCGAAGGTAGAATTCGAAACGGTTGCAAACTCACTGCTCGCGATGCTCCCTTTCGTGCAAAGAACTGGGGTCGTGGGAAGAATCCTCGAAATTTGAAGAGACTTTTCCTGAGGGCTCCAGTGCATCAACAAGAGGCTGCGTCGTCTTTGCCATTAGGTTGGCCAGAAAGAACATCAACGCGTAGACGACAAAGCTGACCAGCACCGTTGAGAGCAAGAGCACCGATATCTTTGTCCAGAATGCCGCATTGTCTGCGGATGCCTGGAAAAGGACAATCAACAAAGCACAGACAGTCATCAGTGCGAAGAAAAACTTGATCGAAACCTGTGGAAGTAGTTTTTCCTTCAACGGCTGCGATTCTGTCTCGTTGGATTCCAAGCGAGTTCCCCGATATTCTTGTGTACTGATTGAAGTCGCGGCTCTTATTGTCGCTGTTCGTCGCCCCCATCGTAGCTCCTATTGCTGGTCAGCGCATGCCACTGAGCGTCGGTTGTACCGTCGGATTCTGCTAATCGCCGCCTGACGGGTAATGCCGTTAAGCTACCATCGAAAGGGGCTAGATGTTTAACGCGAAGCGCCAGCGAGCGGCAGGTATTACAGGCCGCTCGCTGGCGCTTCGCGTTAGCGGTATTGGCCTGCAGGCGATACAACAACGAGCGTGGACTGGTTTTCCGCCGTCGTGATTCAGCACACTCAATTCAAACAGACCGTTCGTGGACAAGACGCTGATCTCAAAGCTGCGATTTCATCATGCTCTGGAGGGACTTTCAGATACGGAGCTTTCGCACATCGCCGACCATGGCACGGCTGTCGCGTTGGCTGCCGACGAAGTTTTGATGGAACCTAATCAGATGGTCGACGGGCTATATCTGGTCATGAAGGGGCGCCTACGAGTCGTCGGCAACTTCATGAACATGGAAAACCGAACACTTCATGTGGTCAGTCCTGGCGAGCATTTTGGCGCGTTGGGAATCATGATCAATCAACCTCTGCCATGCACCGTTTTCGCTGATCAGCCCACCGAAATGTTACGGATTCCGCGTGATGACCTTGCCGAATTGTTGGATCAGTACCCTCGAATCCGTCAAAATCTAAGTCTCGGAATCGGAGCCACGCTGCGATCTTCTCTGCTTGAGAATACTCCGCAACGCATGCCGCGGTTTGTCGCATGGATTCAGTTTTCACCGGAAGGCCGCGCCGTTGTTGGAAGCGTCGCGCAGAGACTGGCCGCGGCAAACGAATCGGTTGCTTTGCTTACGGATAATGAGTCGATCTATGGCGAACAATCTGGATTCGCGGACTCCAGCGTCAGTATCAAGACATTGAAGCAAGGTGGACGGTACTTAACACCTCGGCAACGCGCTGACTTGCTACGCGACGTCAGTCAGTACAACCGCGTTTTGGTTGACATTGATGGGCCGGCTGCTGCGAAGGATTTGGAATGGCTGGTCGATTCCTGCGACGTGACGTTTTGGGTCGCTCCCGAATCGGACTGCCCGCGCGCGATCGAGTTGATCAAAAAGGTGACCGCGACGTCCCCTCATCGCAAAGACAAAATGCGTTATGTCCATTTGCCGTGCGAAAAAACAATGGTCGCTAAATCAGTTGATCAGTATGCCGATCTTGTCAGCGGCGAATTCAAGGTTCCTTGTAGATCCGACGGGCAGTTTGATCGGCTGCAGCGACAGGGGGTCGAGCGGCTAGTTCATCATTTGCGGAACATTCGTATTGGTATCGCGTTGGGTGGTGGAGCTGCACGAGGCATGGCGCACCTGGGAGTACTAAAGGTACTCGAGCAAGCTGGAATCTACGTCGACATGATGTCGGGAACCAGTGCGGGAGCACTTACTGGGGTGCAGTACGCGGCTGGCTATGATGCTGACTATTGTATCGATCGTTTTGTGAATGACCTGACACCGGGTCGGTTCTTTCGATTGCTACCCAAGGGTGATGCGTGGTATTTGTTGACGAAGTACCGAACGCGCGCCTGGGACAAGATGCTGGAAACCTATCTACACGACTGGCGATTGGACCAATTGGCGATCCCATTCAAAGGTGTCTCGGTGGATCTGATTGGCGGTCAGCAAGTGATCCACGAAGGAGCCGAATCCGCAATTCGGACCATTTGTGAAAGCATCAATTTGCCTGGCATATCAGCTCCACTTTTCCGCGACGGCATGGCGCTAATCGACGGGGGAACGCTGAATGTTTTGCCGGCTGACGTATTAGTGGATGCCGGATGCAATTACGTCGTTGCCGTGAATGTTTCGTCGAAGATCAAACATGAATTCGGTGGAAACCATGCCGATACGCCAGCGGGGAAAATTCGCAAGCCAGGTATTCGTGCAACGTTGGCTCGCGAACGAGTCGTTCAAGATCGCAGCATGAATGCGATCGGAGCAATGCCTGCAAATTTTGTCATCGAACCGGACATCTCTGCATTCGCTCTAACCGACTTTGCCAAGATACGTCAGATTTCCGAAAAGGGACAACAGGCGGCAGAAGACAGAATCGACGCGCTGCGAAAGTCGCTGAAGCAACTCGACGCAGACTTATTCGCTGCGATCTAAGATGCCCATTGCTACTTGGTGACTGCGGGTTCGTTCCCTGACTTTTTCTGCTTGGGTTGCTTAGGTCGCATTTTTCCCCAAGCCTGCGTTTTCATCAGTTCACCTGATTCAAGCCGCGCCCAAAGTTCGGGGCGGTTTTCTTGAATCCACGTACGTGTCGCAACACTTGGCATATTGGGTTCTGGCTGCCGATTGCCAATATCCTGCAAGCCAAAGTCATCGTTCTGTGATGTCCACTGTGCTTCGTGAGCCCGCATCTTTTTCAGCACGGAATCGTAATCGGCGTTGCCAGCCAAGTTGTTCATCTCATCGGGGTCTGCGGTTAAATCGTACAGTTCTTCTTTGGGCTTCCGATCCTGGAAAAATGTCATTTCTGCTGCAGTCAATTTGCCTTCGGCTTTCAACCGACGCATGACATGCACCGCCGGACGATTGATATCCAGGTAAGCCTGGCCGGCATCATTGCGAACCTCCGGCATGTGATTGCGAATGTACTTGTAGTGCCGTGTCGTGACACTTCTTGAGCACTCGTCGATTTCGTCCCAAACATCACGTGCAGAGCGGATGAATGTTCTGCTTTGCGGTTCGTCCACACCCATGAGCGGTTTCGCAGTCATGTAATCTGGACGGTTCGCACCAGCTAAATGCAAAACAGTGGCGCTGATGTCCGTGGTGCAGACCATGTCATCGACAATGGTTCCTGGTTCGACCCGGCCTGGCGCCCAAATGATCATCGGAATGTGAATTCCAGGTTGTTGCAAATATCCCTTGCCACGTACGTTGCAGCGACCGTTATCAGCGATGAATACAACAACGGTATTTTGATCGAGACCTTGGTCTTTCAGAGACTGCATTAGCACGCCAACTTCATCATCCATGTACTCGACCGTATCCAGGTAAGTTGCCCAATCCAGACGTATCTCGGGAGTGTCTGCCATGTACGGTGGAAGCTGAACATCGTCTACCGAAACAGGATGCTTCGACTTTTCGCGGACGTCTGCCCACCAATCACCTCGGTGTGTGACCTTCAGCTGAATCTGACTAAAGAAAGGTTGGTCTGCCGCAGTAAAGTTCGCTTTCTTATCAAAGATCCCGAACTGCGTCTCGCCGTCGTAGGGTCCGGTATCCTCGTACTTGAAATTGCAGTCGATCTTTGTTCCGTTTGCCAAGACTTGGTCATGCCCCAACAGGCAGGCGTAGCCAACGTCACGCAGAAACGCGGTGATCGGTTTGAATGGTGCCGCCAAAGGCTTGTCGCGATTGCTGCGATGATGCTGTGCATCGATTCGTGTTTGATCGACGCCGACCATCATTGCCGATCGATTGGGCGAGCAGATTGGGTTGGAACAATAGGCGTTTCGGTACAGAGCTCCCTCGCGAGCCATCTGATTCAGGTTGGGCGTTTTCACGCCTGCCATCCCATAGCATTCCAAATCGATTCCCATGTCTTCGGCCATTAGCCAAATGATGTTGGGCTGGTCCACTTTCGCAGCCGTTTTCTCAGCCGATGCCAGTGTTACCGAACCGAGAAACAGAGCAAGACAAAATGCGAAGCGCTTGTACATATGGTTCTTCAAGAGATTTATCAGTTGGTGAATGCGATCTAAGTGCGGTTCTTCAAGCCTGGAGCCGGCCGCAAAATGGTTGTGGGCTGACAGTGGAATCGGCGTCTCTTATTGCCAATGGGACGACTTTGTCTTGGACTTTCATTGCAGGGTTAAATCGCAGTCCGTCAACCTTTCATTGGCTATGATAGACGCGAATTAATCTTCCTGTCGTTGCGACAATCCAGTTGCCCATAAACAGCTGACAATGCAAAAAGAAAACACCTGTTTTTTCAGTTTCTGCCTCACTTGGTTAATCGCAGGCGCGTCGATACCAATTGCAGTGGTTGGGCAGGAACCGATGCCCACGCGTCAGATGCCTTGGATTGTCTCCAAGGTGAAAGGTAGTCCCGATCCCCCGCTGCCATACAAGGCAACACGTGTTTTCCCGAATATCCAGCTTGACCTTCCGACAGACGTGTCGTGGGTAGCTAGCGCAAAAAAGTGGGTCGCGACGCAGCGTGGTGGCAAGCTCGTCACGTTCGATGATGACCCGGAGAATGCGGAGACTGAGCCATTCTTGGATTTAAGCGACGCTCTTGGTGAGCGCGTATTCAATGCGTACCGTGTGCTGTTTCACCCCGATTTGGAGAACCAACCCTGGTGTTTTGTGACGTTCCTGTCGAAACAGAAAGATCCCCAGGGCGTTAGTCTTGGAAGACTAAGGGTGACGGATCCCAAAGGCCCAGCAGTGGATCCAAAAAGCCTGAAAGTGCTAGCCACTTGGAGCAGCGAAGGACACCAGGGCGGAACGATGCAATTTGGTCCCGATGGCTTGTTGTACTTCGGCGTTGGCGATGGCCAGCGTCCTTATCCGCCTGATGCCAAAAACACCGGTCAAGACTTGAGCGACTTGCAGGCGTCGATCATGCGGATTGATGTCGATGTGACCGATCCTCGGTCCGACCAGCTTTATCGCATTCCACCCGACAATCCATTCGTCGGCCAAGCAAATGTGCGCGAAGAAATCTGGGCCTTTGGATTTCGCAATCCATGGAAGATTGCTTTCGATCCTGTCAGTGGTGATTTGCTGGCGGCCGACGTGGGTTGGGAAATGCGAGAGATGATTCACCGAGTCAAGAAAGGACGCAACCATGGCTGGAGTATCATGGAGGGTTCGCAAAGCGTGAAGCCCGAACAGAAGCCGACGATCCCTATCACACCTCCACTGTTCGAACACACCCACCTTGATTCCCGTTCCATCTCGGGTGGTCACTATTGGCAAAGCGATCGCAACCCCGAATTGAAGGGAGCCTATATCTACGGCGACTGGATGACGGGCAAAGTCTGGGCTTTGAAGCACGAAGGCGACAAAGTTCTCTGGCAGAAGGAACTTGTTGATACGCCGCTGCAAGTCATTAGCTTTATGCTAAGCCCGATGGGCGACGTCATGATCCTGGGCTACGACGGTTCCATTTGGCGGCTAGATCCCAACACACAGCTGGATACGCAAAAGGAGTTTCCAAGCAAGCTAAGCGACACGGGCATTTTCAGCGATGTTGTTAACGAAGTACCCTCAGCAGGCGTTGTCCAATACCAAATCAGTGCTAACCATTGGGCCGACGGGACACACTCGCGACAGTGGATCGCAGTGCCGCAGCGAGAGCAGTTAAGGATTTTCAAAAAAGACAATTGGCAAAC
>CAYUGI010000012.1:0-5827 GCA_964444105.1 uncultured Pirellulaceae bacterium | reverse complement strand
ATGGCGAGAGTCAACTGGAACGCCTGAAGCGACTGGGTCTGTTTGCCGAACCAATTCCCACCAAGACACCGCCGCCATCGCCACACGATGTAACTGAATCACTGGAGTCTCGAGCACGATCTTACTTAGGTTTGAACTGTGCTACCTGCCATCGAAACTTGGGTGGCGGGACCGCCAACTTCAATTTCGATCTGACCAAGACGCTCGAGGAAAACAACTACATCGGTGAACCGCCCGCGCAAGGATCCTTCGGGTTGAATGGTGCGAGTGTTGTTGCCGCGGGAGATCCGCTACGAAGTGTCTTGGTCTACCGAATGTTGAAATCGGGTCGTGGTCACATGCCACAGTTTGGATCGAACGTCATTGACTTGGACGGTGTTCAGCTTCTGCGTGATTGGATCGAATCGATTCCTCCTCCAGCAGACGCATCGCTGAATCAAAGCAAACCAGTGCAGCCAAGAATCAGCGAACTTGTTCACTCGGATTCAAAAGTTGATCAGACACCGTTGATTGAGGGATTGATGTCTTCAACTGCTGGCGCGGTGGCATTGTCGCTAGCATGCAGCGAAGAAGCGATTGATGCTGGTTTGAAAAAGCTGATCGTTGGACGAGGGAACGCTCACCAACAACCCGAAATTCGAGACTTGTTCGAGCACTATCTACTCGAGGATCAACGTGTCAAGCGACTGGGACCAACGATTGACGCGGACGCGCTTTTGGCGATGGAGGGATCCGTTGATCGCGGGCGACACCTGTTTGAAATTGCGAAAGACGTCAACTGCCGAGCGTGTCATCGCATTGGAGAAGTAGGCCAAAACGTTGGGCCAGACCTAAGTGGAATCGCTGTGAAGCAGAAGCCGAAAGAAATTCTTGCCAGTATCTTGAATCCATCCGAAAAGATCGATGAGAAGTTCCGCGCACAGAAGATTCTGACGGTCGATGGAAAAGCGATTTCGGGGATCATCGTTCGCGAAGATGCGGATGAATTGACGATCGTTGATACGACCGGCAAGGAACTGAAATTGGCGGTGGACGATATCGAGTTGATGCAGCCGTCCACAAAATCCGCCATGCCAGATCAGTTGCTCTCTGGCATGACAGCCCAGCAAGCCGCTGACTTATTGGCATTCTTATCTGCCCAAACAAAGCCTGAACCGCTGATCCAACCACAGGAACGGAATTGAATGTCCCAACCAAGTAGGCAGATGCAAGCGAGACGGCACTGATGAAAAATCAATTGTGGCTTTGGGCTGTTTCGGCCTCTTTGGCGGGCTTCCTTTTCGGCTTTGACACGATTGTCATTTCCGGGGCCGAGCAAAAGATCCAATCGGTCTGGGACCTGGATAGTTTGATGCACGGTCTTTGCATGAGTGCCGCGCTTTGGGGAACGGTCGTCGGCGCGATGTTTGGTGGTGTGCCCACTGAGAAGTATGGTCGCCGCAAAACACTGCTCTGGATCGGCATTCTGTACTTCGTGTCAGCGGTCGGCTCTGGCATTGCACCAGACAAGCTCATCTTTATCGTGTCGCGTTTTGTCGGTGGGTTGGGTGTTGGTATCGCCACGGTGGCGTCGCCACTTTACATCTCCGAAATTGCACCACCTCAATCGCGCGGACGATTAGCGGGAATGTTCCAATTCAATATCGTCTTCGGCATTCTGGTCGCATTTTTGTCAAACTACCTGATTGGGACCTATGTCGCCGAGGAGATTGCTTGGCGATGGATGTTGGGCGTGGAAGCGTTTCCCGCACTTCTGTACACAGCCATGTGTTTGACGATCCCCGAAAGCCCGCGCTGGTTGATTGCCAAAGCCGGTCGTCGCGACGACGGCATCGATGTCCTGCGCTCGATCAATCGCGAGTCCTCGGAAGAAGATATTGTCCAGCTTGCTGACAGCATTGCAGCAACGTCCAGCGATTTGTCATCCAAAACGCCATTCTTTTCGGCGAAGCTGAAGATACCCATCATGCTTGCGTTCTTCGTCGCGTTCTTCAATCAACTATCGGGTATCAATGCGATTCTGTATTTTGCGCCGCGCATTTTCCAATGGACTGGACTAGAAGAAAACGCAGCATTGCTTCAATCTGTCGGCATCGGCGTAACGAACCTAATCTTCACCTACGTCGGACTTTGGCTGATCGATCGCTTGGGTCGACGGACCCTTCTGTACATCGGATCGTTTGGATACATCGCATCGCTGGGAACGTGTGCCTGGGCTTTCTCGGCGGAAAGCTACTCGATTGTGCCTTACTGTATTTTCGCGTTCATCGCGGCTCATGCCATCGGGCAAGGTGCCGTCATCTGGGTGTTCATTAGCGAGATTTTCCCCAATCGACATCGTGCCGCCGGTCAAGCGTTGGGCAGTTCAACCCACTGGCTTTTTGCAGCCCTGCTAACGCTTGTCTTTCCCCCGATGGCGGAAGCCTTGTCGCCTGCAGTGATTTTCGGTTTCTTTTGCTTCATGATGGTGCTGCAATTGGTTTGGGTGCAGTTCTTTGTTCCAGAAACCAAGGGTGTTCCACTTGAGAACATCGAGAAAACGCTGGGCGTCAACTGAAAACATCGCGATGCTGATAGAGGATTCTTCTGGCAAAATCGGCATATTTTGATACTGGCGGCTGAGCACCGCTGGGAATACGCGCGCTCCTAAACGAGGATTACTAGAACAGTGTTTCAGGATTTGGCTACTTTTACACGAAGCGCTTCGCGTTAGATATTGAGTCCAAACGGGCCTTCGACATGGCTCACTCTGACGAGTGCAAAACAAAAACGGCGAGCGACGAAATTCGTTACTGAAATCAATGCAACATTTGAACATCATGCCTACAAACCTTGAGCTTGTCCGCGTTGACCAGGGTTCGCGTTTCTTGGCGAAGTTGTTGCTTGTATCTTTGATTGCAACTGTTCTTGCGCCATCGGCACGTAGCGGTGACGTTGACTTCAATCGAGACGTACGGCCCATTCTTTCGGACAGATGTTTTCATTGTCACGGCCCTGACGCCGATAATCAGGACTCGACCTTTAGAATCGACAATCAAGAAAATGCGTTCGCGGATCTTGGCGGCTATGTGGGGATCATTCCGGGCGAACCAGATGAAAGTGAACTGGTCTTGCGCATCGAAAGCGAAGACCCAGACGCGGTCATGCCGCCACCGGACTCACCACGTCAGTTGTCCGATAAAGACAAGCGGATCCTTCGCAGATGGGTTCAGCAGGGCGCTGTCTTTGATCAGCATTGGGCCTTCAAACAGCCGGTCCAAGCTGCAGTCCCGGCCGAGCGCAATGCAATCGACTTTTTCGTTCGCAGTAAGCTCGAGGGCACATCACTTGCTCCATCTCCCCGCGCGTCCAAACGTCAGCTCCTACGCCGAGTCACGCTCGATCTGACTGGGTTGCCACCGAGACCCGAAGAAGTGGAAGCGTTCTTGGCGGACAGCCATGACGGTTCTTACGAACGTGTCGTTGACCGACTATTGGACACGTTGGCCTATGGAGAGCGAATGGCTCAGGTTTGGTTGGACACGAGTCGTTATGCCGACAGCGCTGGATACCAAAATGACTTCAAACGATCTCAGTGGCCCTGGCGTGATTGGGTTATCGACGCCTACAACCAAAACATGCCCTTCGACGAATTCAGTATTCATCAGCTTGCCGGTGACCTGTTGCCCGATGCAACCGACAGCATGCGTCTGGCCACGGCGTTTAATCGAAACCATCGCATCAATAATGAAGGTGGCATCATACCGGATGAGTTTCTTGTGGAGTACGTTGCCGACCGAGTCGAGACGACTTCGACCACATGGCTTGGACTGACGACGGGCTGCGCTCGTTGCCATGACCACAAATACGATCCGATTTCGATGAAGGATTTCTACCGATTCTTTGCCTTCTTTCACAACGTTCCAGAGAAGGGAAAAGACGGGGCGATTGCACCAGAGCCGAACATGGATGTCTACACTGGCGGTACAAAGAAGGAACATCAATCGCTTCTCAGTAAAGTTGCTCGTTTGGAGGAACAAGAGTCAGGCTACGCAGAGGAACATGCGCAGGCACTCGAGGAGTGGATGAAGGAGAAGCAAGATGAACGAAGCGACGCATCGTCGCTACCGGAACCGATCGCCCACTATCCGTTTGACTTTCCGAACAAGAATACGTTTGCCAACCTTGCGCGACCCAAACTGCCAGCACGCATTCAGGGTCGTGAGAAGAACGTGGTGAGCGAGCCCAATGGAAAATTTGGTCCGTCCGTCAACTTTGGAAGCGCTGGGCACATTCGTTTGGGCAAGGTGTTCGGAGACGAAGGGATCGTCTCAACCTCACCAGCCAGTTGGTCGTTTTTCATTAAGCCGAAGAAGAATGCGATCGGTTCGGTGCTTTCCTGTCGCACGGAGGAAGCGGATCGACGTGGCTATCAAGTTTCACTGGTCGAGATTGAGCAATCGGAAAAACTGGGCATCGAATTCCAATTGATCGCTGACGAGGAAAAGAACGAACGCCTCTCCGTGAAAACTCTTGGGCTACTGAAGGCGCCCGCTGACGAATTCACCCACATCACGATTACTTATGACGGGTCCGGGGCAGCGAATGGTGTCGCCATCTACCTAGATGGACTACCTGTCGAGATCGAAACAACTACCGATAGCTTGCCAACAGAGCGTTTTCAGATCGACCAGGATCATCTGTTCGGATCGGGAATGAGCTTCGCAGCGATCGATGAACTTTATATTCACGCGAGTTGCTTGTCGAAAGAAGATGTGCAGTCGCTATCGAAAATCGATTCGAAGACTGTCTTGCTGAAATCACCCAAGCGAAGCAAAGCTCAAAATGACTTCCTGAAGAAAAGCTATTTTCATCGCGAAGATGCTGGCTACCAAAAGATCGTCAAGCAACTGGAACGCCAGCGCAAGCAAGTCGCAAAGTTCGAAAATGCAAACTTGACCAAAGTCAGCGTCATGGAGGAGATGTCGGAGCCTCGCCAAACGCATCTCTTGCAGCGGGGCGACTATACACAGCCAGACAAAAGTGAAGTGCTTTTGCCAGCGACCATTGCTAGTTTGCCTCAGATGTCCGATGGACTACCCAAGAATCGCCTGGGCTTAGCCAAATGGCTCTTTCAACCGAATCATCCACTGACGGCGCGAGTGGCGGTCAATCGTTATTGGCAAATGTTGTTCGGCGCCGGGCTCGTGAAGACGCCTGAAGATTTCGGCTCACAAGGAGCCCAGCCGACGCACCCAAAACTGCTCGACTGGCTGGCTGTCGAGTTTCGTGAAAGCGGCTGGGATATCAAAGGAATCATCAAACGAATCGTGATGTCTGAGACTTATTGCCAGGACTCTCGGGTCACAGCGGAAATGATCGAACTGGACCCAGCCAATGAACGACTGGCACGCGGTCCGCGTTTTCGCCTGTCAGCGTTTGCAATCCGAGATCAGGCGCTTGCTGTATCAGGGCTGCTGTCAAAGAAGCAGGGAGGCCCACCCGTGATGCCGTACCAACCTGAGGGTCTCTGGGACGAAGTGAACGCGAAGGGGTTCAAATATATTGTCGCAAAAGACGACGGACTGTATCGGCGCAGTCTCTACTCATTTTGGCGACGCACTGTTCCGCCGCCCAGCATGATGAATTTTGACAGCGCCGGACGCGAAGCGTGTTCGGTGAATGTCAGCCGAACGAACACACCTCTCCAAGCGATCAACCTTCAAAACGACCCGCAATACGTAGAAGCAGCACGAGCGTTGGGCCAAAGAATGATGACAGAAGCAGCGGCGACGACAGACGCGCGAATTACGTACTGCAGCCAACTTGTCCTTGGGCGGGCTCCTTC
>CAYUGI010000011.1:13062-56102 GCA_964444105.1 uncultured Pirellulaceae bacterium | reverse complement strand
ACCATTTAGATTTTTAAGAAGGTCTGTCAAAGGATGTCCACTTCGACCGAAGCAGACGCCCCCGAATCGGGCGAAGAGAAGAAACCAATCCAGTTGGACGTCAAAGTGGAGAGCCCTCAAGCGTGCCTTCGCGAAGTCGTTGTGACGATCCCCCAAGGCGAAGTTCAGCGTTATTTGAAAGACGCCTACGACGAATTGGTTCCGGAGGCTCAAGTTCCAGGTTTTCGTGCCGGTCGTGCTCCACGCAAACTGGTCGAAAAACAGTTCCGTGACCGTGTCGTTGAGCAAGTCAAAGGCTCGCTGTTGATGGACAGTCTTTCACAGGTCACCGATAGCCAAGATTTTTCGGCGATCAGCGAACCTGATTTCGACTACAACGCCATCGAAGTTCCCGAGGAAGGGGATTTTAAGTTCCAGTTCTCCGTCGAAGTTCGTCCGGAATTCAAGACACCCGACTGGAAGGGAATCAAGCTGGCCAAGCCTGTGGAGGAGGTTTCGGATGAAGACATTGACGAATCGCTCAGCCGCGTGCTTTCACGCTACGCCACGACGGAGGCGACGGACGAACCTGCCAGCATGGGCGACAAATTGCTCATCAAGGCCGAGTTTACCAACGACGGCAAAACCCTGTCGGTGATGGACGAAGAGCGAGTCACGTTGGAAGAACGGATGACGTTCTCTGATGCGACCATGGACGACTTCGGCAAGAAGCTGAAAGGTGCCAAAGAAGGTGCCAAAATCAAGGGCAAAGTGACCTTGGGCGAGAACGCCGAAGACGAGTCGCTACGTGGCAAGAAAGTTGACGTCACTGTCGAGGTTGTCGAAGTACTGAAGGAAGAAACCCCGGAACTAACCGAAGCTTTCTTGGAAGAACTTGGCGATTTTGAGTCCGAGAAAGAGCTGCGAGACTTTGTTCGCGATTCCTTGACGCGGCAGGCTGACTATCGAACAGAACAGGCACTGCGCACCAGCGTGGTCGAGGCTTTGGCGGGAACGGCTTCGTTCGAGCTGCCACCTGAGTTGGTAAAACGCCAGACGATGCGGGAACTGGAACGAAAAGTTCTTGAACTCCGACGAAGCGGATTTGACGAGGACAATGTTCGACGTTTCGTCAACGCGACCAAGCAGAATGCACAGGCCTCCACAGAATCAGCTTTGCGAGAGCACTTCATCCTGGAGCAAATCGCCGAGGAAGAGAAAGTCGATGCAGAGGCGTCGGACTATGACCACGAAATTTCCCTGATTGCTGAGCAAAGTGACCAGCCGGAACGCCGCGTCCGCGCTCGCTTGGAAAAAGGTGGCCAGATGGACGCTCTTCGCAATCAAATTGTGGAGCGAAAGGTCATTGAGATGATTGTTGAAAAAGCCAAGGTCACCGAGGAGCCTGTGGAAAAGAAGGACGCCAAAGAGGACAGCGAGTTTGCCGTCTACCACAGCGTTCTGGCAGCGAAAGACGATGCTGCGATTCCGGAGGCCAAGTACGAAGACAACACGCCGCCTTCGGCTGACAAGGAAACTGAACGCGACGAAGACTGATTGTTCAGAGAAGTCGCTTGCTTTGCAGACTCGAAAACCGTCGGTATCTGCCGACGGTTTTTTTATGTCTGCGATGAACGATTTGCGCATCGAAGCCGTGTTTTTTGTACCTTTGGTGCGCGTTCGTTTAGCCGACCGTTGACCAACGGCCTTTTTTAACATAACCAGGGGCATCGCCCCTGGAATTCGGAAAAAACGTCCATGCTTTGTCCAACGGCCATGTTTAACCAGTCCGTACCGCGATGAATATGGCCGTTGGCCAACTGATTCGCTCTGACGCTTCGTTGTTGTCGCGAACTCGCCGATCTACAATCGTTTACACGTTCCCCCTCCGCACCAAGCGACAATCCGATTATGGCGTTCCTTTCGACCAATAACGACGATCCGTCAGCCGCTCAACGCTTTGAATTGGTCGAGTCCGAAACCGTTTTGGGCCGGCATCCAGATTGCCACATCGTGGTGGATGCGGGTGCGGTGAGCCGATTCCACGCCAAGGTGATTCGCAAAGGCGTGGATTTCTTGCTGGAAGATGCTGGGAGTCGCAACGGCACCTTTCTAAACGGCCAAGCGATTAAGAAGCCAGAGCTGCTCAGAGAGGGCGACCGCGTCCGTATCAGCGAAGTCGAGCTGATGTTTCACCACGAAGCTGTCCCGGAATTCGCGAGAAGCGGCAGCGACATGACGTTCGACGGATCAAAATTCGGCGTGATGTTGGTGGACGACGAGTCGGAACCGGGGGACGTGTCTTCGTCATCGGCCAAGGTCGAGTATCGCACAAGCATCGACGGCTTGAAAATGAGCGCCACGCCGGAGGCGAAGCTCGAGGCGTTGATTCGGATCAATAGTAACCTCAGCAATGTGCTGTCGATTGACTCCGTTTTGCCAAAGGTTCTGGAGAGCCTGTTTGACATTTTTCCGTCGGCCGACCGTGGGTTTATCGTCATGAAATCCCCAGACGACACGTTGACACCGCGGTGGGTAAAGACCAGAAAAGCCCAAGACGAAACCGAGACTGTCCGCATCAGTCGAACAATCATTCGCCAAGTAATGGAGACCGGTGAATCGATTCTTTCGCTGGACGCGACCGAAGATGCAAGGTTTGATAGCAGTGAATCGATCGCAGACTTTTCAATCCGCTCAATGATGTGTGCTCCGCTATCCGATGGTGACGGGAACACTTTCGGCGCACTGCAAATTGATTCGACGCAGGGCCGCGGGCAATTTCGCGAAGAAGACGTCGATTTGCTCGCTGGTGTTGCCGCCCAAGCTGGCATCGCCATTAACAACGCTCGAATGCACGAACAGGCACTGACGCAGAAGGAAGTCGAACAAGACTTGAAACTCGCCATCGAAGTCCAGCGTGCCTTCCTGCCACAGGAACCGCCAAACGCGCCAGGTTTTAGCGTCACCAGTTTCTATCAGGCCGCTAATCACATCGGAGGCGACTACTTTGACTATATCCATTTCAAAGATGGACGCGTCGGGGTCGTTGTTGCCGACGTCGTTGGGCATGGAGTCGCCGCGGCAATGTTCATGGCCAAATTGTCAGCTGAGACTCGGTTCTGCTTGGCCAACGAAGACGACTTGGCTCGCGCGGTCGAGAATCTCAATGACCGCATGAGTAATGTTCAGGTGGAACGCTTCATCACGTTTTTGTTAGTCGTGATTGATCCCAAAAGCGAGATGATCCAAATCGTCAACGCGGGGCATATGCCGCCAATTGTTCGACAAGGGGCGGACGGAAGCATCGTTGAGCCTGGCGAAGAAGAATCAGGACTGCCGATCGCTATTGATTCGGGCATGGACTACGAAACAGTCGAAATCCCGTTTCCCTGTGGAGACCTAGCGGTCATGTACACCGATGGAATCAATGAAGCGATGGATGCGAAAGACGAAGAGTTTGGCATGGAGAAGGTCAGAGCATTGACCGAGCAAGACGGCGACGCAGAGGTCGTCACGAAAAGAATCGTTGATGCGGTCCTGGAGCACGTGGGCGAAGCACCTCCGTTTGACGACATGTGCTTGGTGGTGATCGAAAGAACGTCGCCACCGGAATCCAAGGCGACCGGGAATTCAGCCAATCTTGAAACGGTCGATGAAGATGTCATCGAAACATCTATCTGAGCCCAAGTATTTGCTTTTTACCGATCAGGCAAACCCGTGAAACCAATCACCGCTCATGCTCGGTTCGTCGTCCAATTTATTGGACAAGTCCAGGGCGTCGGATTCAGAATGACTTGCCTTCGCGAGGCAAAAGGATTGGACATTCACGGGCACGTCAGTAACCAGCCCGACGGTAGCGTCCTAATGGATATCGATGCAATACCGTCGGAAGGACGGGACCTGATCGGCCGCATCCAAAACGCTCGCCAAGACTACGTCGCCCACACAGTCGTTGAGAAATCCGCGTCACTTGGCCGATCGACCGGCTTCAAAATCAAGTGACTTAGCGTTTTCTAAGAGCGTCCAACTTCATCCGTTGGATTGGCACGGGAAACCGTAGAGGCTCTTGCAACCGAGCCATTGGTTTCTGACTGCTGTCGATTTACGTCACCGCGTCCCGTGATCATCATTGATTCACGACCACCGGAGGACTTATCGCCATTGCCGCCACCACCGCGTCGAGCGTACCTGCTTGTGTAGCGTCCGTATCGGTAATAACCGTAGCCGCGGTAGCCATCGCTCGCCCCGGCTTCGTCAGAGTTGTTAATGACGACGCCCAGTACTCGAGCACCAACCGCATTGAGGATATTGATTGCTTCCTTCGAGTTTGGCTTGCTCTTCCGCCGAATTCTCAGTGTCAAAACCACACCATCGACCAAGCTGGCCGTAATACTCGGGTCCGTGACCACTAACAGCGGCGGCGTATCCAGAATGACGTAGTCAAACTCTTCGCGGGCATCTTCCAGCAGCTCTGCCATGTCCGGCAGCGTCAAAGCTTCAGCAGGATTCGACGGAATCGGACCACTTGGCATGACCGACAAGTTAGGTAGAGGCGTTGAGTGACAGGCTTCCATGAATTCGCAATCGCCGTTGAGCACATTCGAGATTCCCGTCTGATTCGCGAACGCAAAGTTGTCAGTCAACTGCGGACGGCGAAGGTCACAATCAATCGCAAGTACCTTTTTGCCGCTTTGAGCGATCGAACAAGCAAGGTTCCCCGCAATCGTACTCTTTCCATCCCCAGGCAGCGGACTACTGACTTGAATCACCTTTCCACCAGGGCCGGCAAGCTCGAAGAATATCGATGTTCGGAACGAACGAATCGCCTCCGACGGGATCGAAGCCGGTTGATGTATGACCGCTAGGTAGGGATCCAAGTCTTTGTAAGTGTTAACCTCACCTTTGGATGACTTACGAATCCGCCCCTTGAAAAAGGGCACATGCGTCAAAACAGGAACACCCAAAATCTCAGAAATCTCATCTGGATTGCGGAAAGTACTCGAGTTTTTCTCCAGCAGCAATGCAAGCCCCGCACCCAACCCGAGTCCGAGGAACCCACCGATGCCCAAACACTTAACGAGGTTCGGAGCAGTCAAATAGGCTGCTGTGGGGGCGGTCAGCTCAGTCACAGTTGTATTGCCTTCATCTTCGGATAAGCTCGCTTGATCCATTTTTACTTCAAGCCGGTCCATCAGCTTCCGATTTCGATCCATTTCTCGGATCAAAGCAAGATTGTCTTGCTCATACTTGGCAAGTTCCGTCGCACCCGCTTTCTCAAAGTCAATCTGCTGATCAACCTCCTTGATCTGAGTCTCCAAGAGCTGTTCTTCCGCTTTTGCCGCATAAATAATCGCGGCAACTGTGCTGGCCGCAATTTCATTTGGATTGACGGTTTCAACCTTGTTCTCGCGAATCAACTCCAGCATTCGCGTTGTCTGCTCTTCGACTAGACGCCGCAACTCTGCTTTCATCACTTTCAGCTCACCATCGAGTGCTTTCACACTCGGGTGATTGTCTCCAAACTGAGCGGCATACTTATTCCTTTCCAAAATCAACGGAATCAGTTGCTTGTCGACTTCGATTTGCTTCAGTTGAGCATCTGAATCCATAATGCCGTCAGAGACTGCGACGGTCGAATCGACATCAATCGATACTCCAAGCAGCTTGCTAATGACGTTGAGCGCAACCATAGGGTCTTTCGCCCGCTGAGCCAAAGCTTCAACCTGACTAAGCAAAATCTGTTTTGCCCGCAACTCTTCGTAAAGCTCACTCCGTTTCTGCACCAAAAACAACTGTCGCTCACGGTGTGGGTTGATTGCCTCACCCTGTGCATTGAAAGTAAGCGGAGCGGTACGGCGGAACTCAGCGTGCTTCCTTTCCAGATCAACCAACCTAGGGTTCACATCCTCGATTGCCTCAGAAATCAGGCGTATCAAATCCCCACGGGAGCTCCGCTGTCTCTCATTGAAAAACTGCTGTAGGGCGCGACTAAATGAACGCACTGCCGCAGCACAAAGCTCGGGGTCTTCACTCTCGAAGTGCAAAAGCAGCACAACCGACTGCGCTGTAAGGTCGTCATCAAACGCGGGTTCAAGCACCAACAGCTCCTGCGTTTGAGCGATGAAGCTGCGCGCGTTATTGTCAAAACGTTCGCGAAACGGTTTCATTCTCGGGTCATCAAACGCCATCGTCGCGACCCGGTCACCATAGAGCTGCGACTTGATAATATCGATTGATGGCACACCGCCAAAAACATCTCCCGTCATATTATCGAGAATCGCTGGACGATCCGACTCAACAATCAATCTCGTAGTACTACGGTACGTCTCCGTCGTTCGGACATAGATCATAAATCCGATTAGCAAACCAGCAACGGTTGGAAGAACAACGGCCCATCGGTATCGCCAAAGCGCCCCCAACAAGTCGGTTGATATTTCACCTGAATCAGTTTGCATACTGACAGGTTGACTTAGGTCCGCTGTTTGCGAACGCATGTTGTCGCTACTTGTTCTCATCTGGCTCGCTCAAAGAAACAGAATCTTTAAATCTTCTTTAGACTCAAGTGTAGCAGAGCCGCCAAAACCAGGGAATCGAAAATTGCTGGTTCTACGACTAGGTTTTAGATAGAAAAGAGGGTGTTATGAGATGCCTGAGGGAAGAGTCCTTGCCGATACAAAAGACTGCTATTTGCATGGTTTTACCACAAACGGACTGTGCAACCGGAGTGTTGCTAGTAGCTTGCGAGTTGGTTTACAGGGGTTAGGCGAAGAGTAGGGCCTCATGCCCTAGGCTGCCCCAACCGGTACCTCAATTTTCTTTTCATTCTTTCTTCTCACTGTCGCCAATCGCCGAATGACACTCGACCAAGAGGCAAAGATCCAGGCCCGCGCAAATACTGCTCCCCGGACCGGAAACGATCGCTTTCGGCTCAGCGAAGCAATGAGGTCAACGTTTCAATGCGGTAGCAATTCGCGAAGCCGCCTTACCGTCCCATAGTTCAGGACACTTTCCAACTTGATACGTACCTTCACGCACGCTCGTGAGATGCTTGGCCAATAACACCGGATCATTGCCGACGAGACAGCTGCTACCTTGCGAAACGGTAATTGGCCTCTCTGTGTTCTCTCGCATTGTCAAACATGGAATCCCAAGCGCTGAAGTTTCCTCTTGCAGCCCTCCCGAATCGGTGACGACAAAGTTGGCGCGACTCGTTAGCCCGACAAATTCAAGGTATCCCATCGGGGGCAATAAGTGAAAATTGGGATTCGATTCAAGCATCTCGTCCAACGAGTATTCAATCAGTTTGGCTCTCGTCCGCGGATGAACTGGAAAGACGAGCGGACAGAACTTACTTACGTCCGACAGAACCTTCAACAGCTCGAAAAGCGTTGATTTGCAGTCGACATTGCTGGGGCGGTGAAGCGTGACCACGCCATACTTCCCCGCGGTCAAACCATAGTCATCCAATACGCTGGTGGCCTGGGCTTTGGGAAGCAATTGATGCAGCGTGTCAATCATTAGATTCCCAACTACCTTAATATTCTCCTCTGGATGCCCTTCTTTTCTCAGGAAATCGGTTCCGCTTGGGTCAGACACGAGAAGAAGATCGGAAATCGAATCCGTGACGATTCGATTAATCTCCTCCGGCATCGACCGGTCAAGGCTACGAAGCCCCGCTTCGACATGTGCTACAGGAATCCCTAACTTAGCCGCCGCGATTGCGGCCGCCATTGTAGAGTTGACATCGCCCACAACGACCAGCCAATCGAATGCTTGACCGTTTGATCCCCCAGCTTGCAACACCGGCTCGATTCGCTCCAGTATCCTTGCAGTCTGAACTGCGTGACTTCCCGATCCTACATCGAGACTGACGTCGGGACGACGCATTTCCAATTGCTCAAAAAACACATCCGACAGCGCAGCATCGTAATGTTGCCCCGTGTGAATCAGCGTCACATCAAAGCCACCTTCTGCTTCGACATGCCGAAGCAAGGGAGCCATCTTCATGAAGTTGGGCCGCGCGCCTACAACGCAAGCAAGCTGAATATTGGTCATTTTTCTGTCTTGTTTTAGAGATCAATTTCTAGAGTATCAATTTTGCCATCGTTGCCAACTCGCGAGATCAGCAGGGACTCGTCCGTACGTGAGCACGAAACCGTGTCCGTGGCCAGGTTGTTCTGCAAGAGCCACCCAACACAAGCGTGCGTTTCAGCAGGCTTCAAAGCAGCAGACAAGCATTGACACTCGATCCGCTTGCCAAACTCGGGGCAATACCACCCCTCACTCACGGCAATCTCTGTGCTTCCGATAGTCGACAATCGGCCAGGATGTATCCCATTCGCTTCGTCTCGCGTTTTCAGCCAGAAGCTCGTTTCGTTCTCGCGCTGTATCGTCCAATCGGGATGGATTCTCATTGGGCTTTCCAATCGCAAGGACGGCCTTGCCTTCGATATCCAATCAAGGATCAGCCAGCTGCAAGTTTGATCTTGATCCTCAAAAGCGATTGCAGCACGTGTGACTTCAGTTATCCCGAGTCGACGATAAGCATCGTGTGTGCCGATTTTCCAGATCGCGTGCCCAGTGGCTGTGCTGCACCGCCCCGCGGCGAACCGTAGCGGATGCCCGCGATGCCCCATCCGAAAACTAGACCAAATATCGGCATGGTCATGCCCAGCCACCTGCAACGTGTTGTGCCCTTGCGTGCCACGACAATACTGTCGCATTTCGGAGTCTTGATAGTCAAATGTTCCCGCATCTACGATCACCCGCTTCGAGTCAATCGACGCTTCGAGCGTAAATAGATCGGCGTGACCGTGCGCGGGAAGGTGGTCGCAGGCGAGCGGGCCAAAATCGACGATTAGCTTGTCACCGTTCGGTGTGCTGTGAGTGAAGTAGTCGTTTTGAATATTTTCAGTAGCGAGGGTTTGGCGCGGATCATCCAGCAATTCATCGCACAACTGCCGCGGGTTAGGCGTCTCATCCAAGGCCGAATCAGCAAAAAGTGGAATCTGGCCGTCAGGATGAAGAATCGCATCGAGAAACCGGGCCATTGAAGCTGTTTTCTCGCGCAAAACAGCAGCCAATTGCGATAAACCCTCGCCATTGGCATGACACGCTTCAATGGTCTCATATGCCGCCAACAACATGATGCAGTGATAGGTAGGCGTGCGCTCAATGTGCTCCCCGGTTCCTAGCACTTGCAGCTCAATCTGTTTGCCAATCTGACGCCGTAGACTCTTCGAATCGATATCACCGTGAGTGGTTAGGAAACAGTCAGCCAACATCAACGCACGAAGGTTCTCAAAGAGATGATTGCCTCCAAGATCCACTTCCAGGTGGTCCCGCAACCAGCGAGTTTGAAGCGTGACCGACACCCAAAACTTGGACGCGAGTTCAGCGGGTGGCTCTTGAATTGCTGCAAGCATCAGCCAAACGGGCAACCGTCTTGAAATACAAAAAGGATGCCAGGCGTCGGGATCCATGGCAGGATTCGCATGCCTTGAATCGTTGATCCAAGACTCAATCACTTGCCAAGCTGTACGCGGTTCGTAGCTACTGGACAGAGCTAATAGGTACTCTTGGCACTGCAAATGAAATTTCCAAAGGCGTGCGGCCTTCGGGTTCCAGTCTAATTCCAAATCACTATCGTCAAGCCTCTGGTCACTGAGCTTGATCGATTCACTTAAAAACACGAAACGTCCAGCAAACATCTCGTGTGTCTGCCTGTTACGGTGCTCAGATTCGTACAAACGCAAACGCCTTGCCGCAAGCGACTCGAGCGTCGAGGGGCGATCCGCCTTGAAAGCGTATGTCGAAGCAGGATCAAAATTGCGAACCACGTTGCCCGAAGCGAAATAACGCTCGACAGTCCGGCGCAATCGCCAGCCAAGCTGCGACGGCTTGTGGTACCGTAGCAACTGACACCATCGGTCAAGTGATTTAAAATTGGGCAACGGAAACAACAGTGAATGCTACTGATGGAACGATCTTCAGCACCTAGCCGCAAAGGAAATCGGCTGCTTGCTGCAGCGAGTTTCGGCAAGAAAGACCATAATGACGAGACTCTACACCTTGCGTTCTAGGAATTCGAGATAGTCCTTCGCCAGCGTGTCGCGATTGAAATGTTCAAGCACGTAGGCTCGCGCGTTTTCTCCCTGGGCGGCGGTTTCGCGCGCGTCGTCCGCCATCTTGCAGACTAAATCACACAGCTCATTCTCATTGTCTGGCTCCATTGGCTGCCCTCCTCTCGCACTCATCACGATATCTCTTGCAGGCCCCTTCACGCCCATGATGATGCTTCGCTGCATGGCCATCATTTCAAATATCTTCGATGGAATCACGGTCTCGAACAAGTCCGTTCCTTTTAGGTGTACCAGGTAGCAGTCAGAACTCGAAAGCACTCGTGGCATTTCATCTTTTGGCAATCGCCCTGTAAACACGACGAGATCGGCTACGCTCCCAGCTGCCGCCATTTGAGTCAGCTTTTCTCGAAAGGCACCGTCGCCGACGATCAAAAAGCGAATGTCGTTCCGATCACGCTTCTTGATGAGTTGTGCAGCGCGAATCACAACATCCAGGCCGTGCGCCATCCCAATTGTTCCGACGTAGCTGCAAACAAACTGATTTTCGATACCAAACTGGCGCAAGAAGTCGCGGTCCTTTTCGGCTGGAATGAATCTCTCTGCATCAACCCCGTTGGTAATCACAGTTGTTCGATCGGCCATGTCGGGAGCCTTTTCCAAAACCTTGTCACGATAGCCATCTCCAACACAAACAATTGCATCTGCAGCTTGGTACATCCTCTTTTCAAGCCACTCGAGATACTTGATCAAAAACCCTTTCTTCACCGCGCCTACCGCGGCGATCGATTCAGGCCAGATATCTCGAATCTCAAGCACAAACCGAGTTCGCTTGAGACGCGAAGCCCAAACTCCCGCCCAGCCGCAAAAAAACTGAGGGCTTGTCGCAATCACAACATCGGGTTTTTCCAATCGTAGCGATGCCAGCACGGCGCTGAATTGGTAACTCAGATAATTCAACGTGCGACGTGTGAACCCCGCGTTGGGAGCCAAGTGCGTCCAGACACGTACGACTTTGATTCCCTCTACGGTTTCGACCTGCCTTCGGAGGCGGTTCTTGTACCCGTCAAAGGCGATGCCATCAGGGCAGTTTGGAACGCAGGTAATGACGGTCACATCATGCCCCTCGGCGACCCATCGACGGCAATGTTCAAATGTTCGCGTTGCCGGTGCGTTGACTTCAGGAGGAAAGTAGTGGCAGAAGAATAGAATTTTCATGAATTGTTTAAGCTGCAGGACGGACTAACACTCACAGGAGTTGACGACGATGTTCTTTCACGGCCCTTGGGACGCCGCTTGCATATCGATCGCAATTCGAGATACCTCAATGAGTTCGCCATGCGAGATTGGCCATTCACCACCCTTTCGGATCGCACCCACAAACGCAGACAATTCAGCACTGTGCCCCTTATCCTGCTTTCTGGTTTTCAGTTTCCGCTTCCCCCCAATCTCACGCGAGACCCTGAAGTTGTCACAGGTGACGACCCTCCCACCCGAGAAAATTTCCACACGTTCTTTCGGAAAATCTTTGCTTCCGTTTGCGAGATAATGGATCGTTGCAGTTGACCCTTCTGCGAATGCCAATTGCATCGTGACACAATCTCCAAGCCTGCCGTCACCTCCGACAACTGGCGATGCATCGGCCCGCAGAATGGGAGCGCCGACCAAAAATCGTGCCAGGTCAATGAAGTGACATGCCTCTCCTACGATTCGTCCCCCACCGATGCGTGGGTCTTGCGTCCAATGATCTGCTGGAATGGCACCCGCATTGACGGTGATTACCAAAGCCATATTCGAAGGCGCTGCAGACAGCCACTCTTTCATCTTAACCGCGTGCGGTGAGAACCTTCGATTGAAGCCAACCATTAATAATCGATCCGGATGATCAGCCGACGAAGCTTCGACTTGAGACAACTCTTCCAGCGTCAATGCAAGTGGCTTTTCGACAAAGACATGCTTTCCCGCTGCCAGTGAATCACAAACCATCTTGCCATGGAGGTTGTGCGGAGTGGTGATGAAAACCGCATCAATGCTGTCGTCATCCAGTACTTTCTTGTAATCGTTTACTGCATTTTGAAATCCAAATTTTGTTTTAGCGTGCGAAGCGGTCACCCCTGAACCACTTACGATGGATTGCAAGTTCACGCCCTCTTCAGGCATCAGCGGTATTAGCATTCGTGTCGTAAAACCACCGGCTCCAATGAACGCAACGTTCACGTCGCGCCCCATGGGGGTCAACTCGCGCTGGCTGGAAAATCCCGGCGGTGAGGGAGCGGAAGCTATTGGCTTATCGATGAGTGGCTTCGCAGTTTGACTTTTGCTGCCGTATTCAAGCACAATACCCATCGCGCCCGGTTCACTAATGGCATCGTAACCGGATAAAGCATCGTCAAAACACACTCGATGTGTAATAAGCGGATCGACATCAATCTTCCCATCAGCCATCAGGGTTAGAACGGCCTCGAAATTACGCTGCTCCGTCCAGCGCACGAAGCCGATCGGATAGTCCAACCCAAGCTTTTCATAGTTAGCGTCGTAGCGGCCAGGACCATAGGAACAAGAGACCTGAAAAGAGAGTTCTTTTTCGTAGAAATCAGCCCGCTGCAAGTTCAGGCCGACAACACCCACCAAAACGATTCTTCCTCGTTGCCTACACATCGTGGCGCATTGATGCATGATGGTATCCGATTTGGCAGAGGCAGTGACCAAGACTGCGTCCACCCCGATGCCCGATGACCAGTTGTCCGCGACGGCAACGGGATCTTGCCCTGCCGATAGGTCACAGACGGTGGCTCCAAACTGCTTTGCCAGTTCAAGCTTCTTAGTGTCATAATCAATCCCCAACACCTGGCAGCCCGCTGCTTTCAGCATTTGGACAGACATCAACCCGATCAACCCCAAGCCGCTCACGACAACGCGTTCGCCAAGCGTCGGATTGATCAGTCGTATCCCCTGTAGTCCGATTGCGCCCACTACAGTGAAAGCTGCCGTTTCGTCAGATACACTTTCTGGAATACGAGCGGTCAGGTTTTCGGGTACGGCTACATACTCGGCATGATGCCCGTTTGATGCGACACGGTCACCCACCTGAAAACGGCTTTCGCTACCTGCTTCGGTAACTCGCCCCACATTGCAATACCCAAGCGGAATCGGCTGATCCAGTTTCGCTTTGACAGCGTCGATCGTTGACCACAGTCCGTCGGTCTTTACCTTTTGCAGGACTTGCTTCACTTTGTCAGGTTGGGAGCGAGCCTTGGCGATCATGCCTCCCTTCCCGAAATCGATCAACATTTTCTCTGTGCCAAGTGAAACCAAACTTCGCGCGGTTTCGATCAACACGGCTCCATTACCACGTCGCGGCTGAGGCACTTCAGCCAGCAGTGTTTCACCGCTTCCCAAGTTCTGTAAAATTTGTCTCATGATGCAATATTTGTGGTAACCGGATTGACGGGGTCATGGTGTGTTGCGTCCAAAAAAGACTGGCACCACAACTCAACACAAGCCGCCGACAGAATCGTGTAGGAACCGTCGATTCGTCCTGCAGCATCCTGCTTTCGCATTCTTTCGATTCCTTCAAAATCAAAAATGCCGCGGGACGCTACCGAGTCTCGACACAACAGATCGTCAATTAGGGGTTTCAAAGGTCCTCGCATCCATCGCCTTAGTGGAACTCCGAATCCTGTCTTCTTGCGGTAAATTGTGCTGTGCGGAAGCTGGCCTTCCATTGCCTTCTTGAAAATGTATTTTCCGGTTTTTCCGTGCTGCTTCAGGCAATTGGGCACGGTGGATGCAAAGTCCACCAAATCGCGATCCAAAAGGGGCACTCGGATTTCCACGCCGGCGGCCATTCCCATTTTGTCGGTGTAGTTCAAGTTGTGGTCAGCAAGGAAGTGATCCACTTCGATCGCCAGCATTTGAGAGAGCCTGTCGCTGCTCGGGCAACTCTCCAGACTGTTCCTTAGTGAATCACAGAACCTCCTGCCCATCGCTGGCGATGCAAAGTCGTCGGCCAAAAGAGAATGCACAGTCGACTCGGTTGCCCATCTGAAATATCCAAGCAACCTTTCATCGCTGGCGTAACCAGCGTAGGCGAATGCTTTGGCGAGACGCCTTAGCACGGCGGGGCGATTCGGCATCACGGTGGCCGCGTACTGCATCAACTTTCTTGCCGGTGCTGGCAGCCAGCTCCAGTATCGTTCGCTTTGCAACGCATAGTGCCTGCGATAACCCGTGAAAAGATCGTCGCCACCGGCGCCCGATAAAAGCACCTTGATATTGCTTTGGCGAGCAAAACGCGAAATCAACAAGACGTTCACTGCCGCAAAATCTGCTTGCGGTTCATCCAAATGGTAGATCATCTCCCGCAACAACGTCGGGATATCCTTAGGTGGATCGCAAACATTCAATCGAACATCCAGCGCTTTCGCAGCACTGATTGCGTAGGGCAGATCAGCGGCAAAGCCGTCGCCATCCATTTGGTCATCAATCGTAAAACACTCGAATGATCTGCCAAGCTCTCTACGAGCGATCGCAACGACGGCACTTGAATCGAGACCACCGGAAAGAAAGGCCCCGACTGGCACATCAGAAACAAGCTGTCGGTTGACGGATGTTGTCAGTGTTTCGCGGAGATCTTCTACTATTGCTCGCTCCGACCGACTCGTTTCGTCGGGCGCACTGTTTGCATCGGGCGCACTGTTTGCATCGGGCGCACTGTTTGCATTGGCACGGTAGTACTGCCACTTTTTCACAACCTTCCTATCCCGCACCAAAAACGCAGTCGCAGGGGGAACCTTTTTGACAGCCCGCAGCATTGTCCGCGGCCAAGGGCAGTAAAGGTAAGTCAAGTAATCACTTACAGCCTGTGGATCGATGGACCGATCAAGTCCGTCGTACTTCAGAAGGCTCTTCATTTCACTTGAAAACAAAAAGCCCTTGCCCGTTTGAGCATAGTAAAGCGGTTTGATGCCGAACTGATCGCGCGCTAAGAAAAGGTGCTTCAGCCTGGCATCCCAAATCGCGAAAGAGAAAATCCCATTGAGCTTCTCTAGGCAATCAACCCCATGCTTGGAATACAGTTTTAAAAGGACTTCGGTATCCGACGTTGTCTCGAACTGAAATCCTGAATGCTCAAGTTCTGCTCTCAAGGCACGAAAGTTATAGATTTCACCGTTGAATACGATTTGATTTTGATTTTGTGCATCAACCATTGGCTGGTTTGCGCTGGCACGCAAATCAAGAATCGCCAGCCGAGTGTGAACCAGAGAGATCTCTTGCGACGAGTCCTGCCATACACCGGTGCCATCAGGCCCGCGGTGCAAAATTGATTCTTGCATCCGCTTTGCCAGCGAAGCATCGAATGCGCCTAGGCTTCCTGCTATACCGCACATTTACTTTTACTTTGTTTGACTTTCATCAGGTTCTCGCTGTGGAGAGCATATTTATTCTGAGAGGAACGGGGCATCGGAGTTCACCGCTCAACAGCATCGCTGTCTTGGCTCTCGCTAGCGACGCGCGCTAGCAGAGCGAAGGTATCCATTGCACATCGCTGCCACGAATACGATTTCGCCGTAGTGTAACTCGCATCCGCCATTTTTTCCCTGGTCTGAGGCGATTCGGCAAGCCTCTTTAGCACCGTCGCAATCTCGCTGGCCTGCTCCGGATCAAAGTAAGCACCCGCGTCACCAAGTAGTTCCGGCATTGCCGAGCGGTTGGAACATGCAACCGGAAGCCCGGCTGCCATATACTCGGTAACAATCTGGCCAAATGTTTCGCAAGAGGACGCAAAGACTGCCACATCGGAATTGGCATACAACTCCCTCATCTCTGACTGCGCCACCGGCCCCCGATAGCGAATGAACTGGCCCGCAGGATCCACTCGATCGAGTGTGCGTTCCAGCTTTCGCAGTGAGGGCTTGTACGCTGGCCCCACGATATCAAGCGTTACAGGAAGTCCCTCTTTTCGCAGCTTCCCAATTGCTTCGGCAACAGTCCACTGATGCTTGTAAGTGTCGACAATCGAAACATAGACGAACCGAAACGGATCTTTATCGTCGCAATCCGAAAGAGCCCTTTGATGCCGAGGTGACTGAAAGAACTCCGGGCCGATCCCGTGAGGGATAATCGCCGTGATTCCCCGAGGTGCCCCAGCAACCTTGGTGACGGCATCTTCCGCGTATTTCGTCAAGAAAATCGTTGCATCAGCTCGGCGTATTGAACGCGACTGAGAACGACGCAGTAACAGCAATCGCAACGTCATCAGTGACCAGCCGTACCGAAACAACTCTCGGTATTCGAATGGAAGCAAGTTGCGATTCATCGTGACAACCGGATGAAAGTTCGTCGCGACGCTACCACCGGGAACGTAAAGAACATCGCACTTGGCGTCGTTTGCGATCCGTCCCAGCTGACTGCGTTGCCACCAGCCACGACGCACATAGCTGCTTTCCATCACTTCGTTGGTGCATTTCGTTAGCCACGGCTTGTCGCCAATTCGTTCCAGTGTACGACTTGATGACCAGAGAATTACCTTCGCAAAACCATGCTCGTTCGGATTCGCAGCACCCAGCATTTTCACCAAATGCGTCAACCCACCACCGCTGCTGATGTTGGATGCGTCTATGAGCACGCTCAAACCAGACGAATTCGATCGCATTTCTTCAGGCATCGCCAAAACTACCGATCTAACAAACGGACGCGGTCAAGGCTTGCCCGATTCGCGGAGTCCGTCTCCGTTGGAAGCGACAGTGACCAAGCTTCTCGGAGCCGTGAATAGATTTCGTTAATCTTTCTGTGCCAAAACAAAAACGTCCCATGACCGAGAGCTGAGAATGGTCTGCATAAGCGAGTCAACGCCCAACACAACCGGGCGCAGAAACGATGGCACTTTTCTCAAGAGTGTTCCATTGACGATCCACTTGCCACGTGTTGATACAACGGAGAACCCTAAGCTTGGTAGCTGCCCCATAATCGTGTCGTACGCAATTAGGTGGTTGCGATATCGTTTTCCATAGAGCATCGAGCTCTTGTTGGAGAAGTTGAAGAGCAACTTCCCCCCCGGCTTCAGAACTCGTGAAAATTCCTTTAGCAATGCCAACTGATCCGCATCGCTTTCAAATCGCCCGATGACGTGGACGCACAAGAGTCCGTCAACATCACCATCGCCTAGACTTAGTTCGAATCCGTTTTCAACACGCACAATGCAGTTTTCCTGAAACACCTTTGACGACGCCACTTTCTCTCGCAGAGACGAAAGCAGACTCTCGTTGATATCCGTCGCGGTGGTGCGAAACCCCATTTCCAAAAGCGGAATCGTGAATCTCCCGGTCCCGCAACCCACTTCCAAATTCATCGCATCATCCGTCGATGCAAACGGAAGCATCGCCTTAACAATTGATAAATCATATGCAGTCAACCGATTCCCAGCATCATCTGATCGAATGGTGTCGTAGTCCGTGCCCTTGCCGGAATAGGCACTCTGAACAGACTCCCGTAGCTCTGCTGTAGATTCCGCATTCATATTTGAATCGTTTGTCATTCCCAGTTCTCTCTGTATTTGTATCCGAGTCTTTCACGCGTGACCTTGATAAGCTGATCAATTGACGCACTGGTGGATCGATCAACTTTGTCTCGTTTTTCAAAACGATAGGTTGGGTCAAGTAAACCTTCAGCCAATTGGACGATTGGCTTGTTATCTTCGATTTCACAGAATTCTGCTATCTTCGGCATGGTCGTCTCAGGCATATTCACAATGTCCTCGAACCGAACCAGCATGGAGCGTCCGACAAAGCAGGATTCAAGATCGTCGATTCCGATTCGAACCAGACTCTCCCATTGCCTGGCCACTTTTTCGGCAAGTCCCATCGGGGGAGCGTTTACTGAGTCAGGTGTCGTTGGCCCCCAAGTCTTTCTACTTCCTCGAAGGCGCACGGCTACATAATTGGCGAAGAATTTCTTAAATAGTCCAGGAAGCGTGCTCAAGGAAAGCGTATTTCGGTGTCGTTTCCATGCTTGAAAAATTGTATCCCGATACTGCCAAAAGAACATCATCTCCGGAATCACATCGGCAGGATCCCTGACAACCATCAACACCTTTGCCTCTGGAACCACCGCCTGCGTGAATGGCAGCCTGAGCGAATGGTACGAGAATTCATCGATGTATCGCGTCTTCTTCTCAGTGGCCAGAATTTCATCGATTGTCTCTCGGATCTTGGAGACTACTTCCGGCGTCGCGTCATCTGCTTTTCTGGTGTCATCACCGCTTGAACCCATGCCATAATTCCAAAGTGACAATGGTTCGCCAAAACAATAAAATTCGCTGTCTTCGCCAAGGAATCTCGCCAGCAGCGACTTCCCTGAATGCGGCGGGCCCGTAATCAGGATTGGAACTTTTAGGGGCATTCTTGACTCAAGTTCACTCGACTTCACGCTATTCACTTGGTCGCTCCGATTGTGTCATTGACGCCTTCTGGCGGGCAATCGTTTGATGGGCAAGCATTGCTTTCCGATGTCACACTCACGCGGCGACTTGTTCGCTCGTAGAGCGACTACGTAGACGTCGCCGGAGAACAAGCAGCGACACGGATACCAATATCGTCAGAAAAACGAACAATGTATTTGCGAAAAAGCGATACTTGTTCAGCACCATTGACCTCAACGACAATTCAGACACTTCATCACCGATAAACAGACGAAGAATTTCGCGAACCGCTGGCATCACAATCGGTACTTTGTTCCAGTTCGTGTAGCGTACATCACGGTACGAAGAGTTGCGGTCATAACTACCAGGAAGCTGACTGTTTAAAGTTTCCCAGTCGTTTTTTAGATCGGCGAAGCTGGCCAAGTTTCCATCTTCTGTACGAAAAGCAGTGTTGAAGGAAGGATCCATTACTACGAACTCGCCATTGATTTGTGCTTCAACATATATGTGGCAGCCCCAACCGCCATCGCTTCCTTGCATTTGCCCGATTCTCGATGGAATACCCGCACGTTGAAGTAGGCGAGCGAGGACGTGGGAATGGGTTCCGCAAGCTCCCTTTGCATCAAGCAGTTGGATATCCGATGACCGCAAGAACGTGTCCCGGATACCGAGGTACTTTTGGTTGGAGAATATTGCAAGTCGTGGCTTCAATAGCTCATGCGTCGTATTCATCAACACAATCGCTTTTTCAGTTTCAGTTGTCGAATCTTCCGTGACGCGGGCAACTATCTGGTCGTACAGCCCGTCTTCAAAATTCGCCATCAGGGTGAACAAGACAGCAGCTGTGAGAGAAGCTCCCAATAGAAAGTTGAATGCATGAACGCCAAAGATCAGTTTTCCCAACCGTTTAATTACCGCGTTCACTTTGGTTGCTTTATGTTTCATGGCTTCACCTCGCGTTCCCGTTGCAGATCTCGCGATACAGATCGACGTAGTCGCTTGCAATGGCAGACGGTGAATATCGCTGCGCATTCAGCACGCCATATTCGACTAACGTTGACCGGTACTCTCTGTCTGAGACGATTTTCTCGACTGCTAACCTGATCGAATCCACATCGTAGGGGTCGACGTAGCAGCAAGCGTTTCCACCAACTTCGGGCATGGAATACAAGTTGCTCGATACTACGGGCCTTCCTACCGCATTGGCTTCCAGAATTGGCAACCCAAATCCTTCATAAAGTGATGCAAACATCACAAGGTCGCACAGTTCGTATTGCCGGATCATCTCCGCGCGAGGGATGCCCACGTGATCCTCAAAGTCGATCCCGTGTTCGCCCAACGCCGCTCTTTGATCAGGAGACAACCTACCAATCACGACCAGCTTGCATTTCATCTTTGACAGCGCCATCGCGACGCGTTCGATATTCTTATTGGGGGTTGTTCCAACTTGCAGAATCCGAGGGCACGCTTCATCAAAGTCCTTTTCTTGCCTTTGAAAGTCGTCTGAGATGCAATCTCCGATAACGTGTATTGGGCAATGCTTCATACTCAAATGACGTTCTAGCTCATTCTTCGTGGACGTTGAGATCACCGTCACGGCCGCACATCGTCGCGACGGCAGCCAGTACCAAAAGAACCAAAACACCCAATACTTCAGCCCACTCAATCGCTCCAATGAGACGCAATCATGAATGGTCAGAATCGTCTTACGACGTTTCAAAAAGTAGGTTAAGAAATGAACATCACCCGTGATGTGATTCACGTCGCCCTGTTTGGAGATCGCGCGGAGCGAATCATATACCCGTCGCCATACTCCCTTCGATGGAAAACGACATTCTGCTACTTCAAACTGAACCTCTTCGGGTGCGTGGGCGCGAATATCCTCGAACAACTGTTCAATGCTGAAGAAAACTCCGTTCGCTTTTCGATGAAAATGAGTGACTCTCATTCTGAAATCAGTTCCGTAGCCAATGAGTAAGCCATCCGTCGCGACCAGTGGCAGTTCTTGCGGCTGAGCAACGCTGAGCGACGCCAGTTGTCTAATACCCCGGACTTGTTGATCCATCGGTCCATTGGCAGCGAAAAACCGCTTTTCGGGCGATGCGTTACTTGCTTTGGCACTGCTGGGGTTGGTGCGTTGGCTAGTTGGATTTTGGGTATTGAGCTGACAGTTCGACCGACCAAATAGGGCGCGAGCTGAGTCAGTAATTGCACGTCAACCAATGGGGTGCGTAGTTCCAGCGAGTGCGACATGCTCGCCCAATCCGAATCTCGCAATAACTGGTTGCGAAGATAAAATGTCGCCTCTAACGCCGCAATCGTCCCGTACGCGTTGGCAGGGGCTTTGCCGAGCGATGCTTCGATGAATCCTGGTGGACTCAATACCCTGAGCCCTTCTTTTGCACGCTCCTCGCCCAGAACCGATGGCAGTTCCCAGGGCATGAAGAGACCTCGTCGCACCATGTACAGTCCCGGGAAAGTTGAGCCATGCTTTAGTAGAGCTCCGGCCTTAGCTGGGGCCAACTGCCATTGCGATGCGAAATTGGCCATTGACGACCCCAGCATCGCTAAACCTGGAACGCGAAAAATCTTCCTCAGGCGATCATGCCAAACGGGCATTTTTTGGAAATGATCGTAGCCGCCGAACAGCTCATCACCCCCTACACCGGACATGACCGCTTTGAAGCCAAGATCGTGGGCAGCTTTGCTAACCAACCAAGAGTTCACTCCATCAACACTCGGTTGATCCATTGCCGATAGAATTTTTGGTAGGTCATCGATTGCTTGTTCATCTTCAATCCACGACACGCTGTGCGAAACGCCATAGTGCTGCGCGACCTCCGCTGCCAACGTGGTTTCATCTAGATGGCTGCCTTGGAACTCCTTAAATCCAAGCGTTATTCCCTGCAGGCCTTCAGCACCCAACTCTTGCATCAGGCCGACCACTGCAGCGGAATCGATGCCTGCTGACAAAAAGGCCGCGACCGGAACGTCGGCGACCAGATGGTGGCGGACGGATTCACGCGTCGCCTTGGTGACAATTTGTTGAAGTGAGTCGGGGGCCACGTCGATCGGCTGTTCAGATGCATCACGCCAAACGCTCTGCACCGAAAAATGCTCGACACAGTCCTGCATCCCGTTCTCGTCGACCACTACAAAGTGGCCAGCTGGCAGGACTCGGATAGATCGGTAGGCGGTGTACGGTTCTGGCACACTTCCCATCATCAGAAAGCCAGCGAGGCCAGCCGGATCGGCCTCAGTAGAAACGGCGCCGCCGGCCAAAATGGCTTTTACTTGTGACGCAAAGCGAAGTGTGCCGCCACCATCTGCGTAGTAAAGCGGCTTAATTCCGTACGGATCGCGTGCTAAAAGCAGTTTTCGACTCTCTGTGTCCCAGATCGCCAGGGCATACATCCCCCTGAGTCGAGAGAACATTTCCGTGCCCCAATGGGCATAGCACTGAACAAGAACCTCGGTATCACTCTTTGTGTTGAAGTGGTAGCCCAGCTCGATCAGTTCTTCGCGCAGCTCTCGATAGTTATAAATCTCGCCGTTGAAGACGATGACGAATCGATCGTCTCTGCTTTGCATCGGCTGATTTGACGAAGCATCCAAGTCAATGATCGAGAGGCGCCGGTGCGCCAGCCCAACTCGATCGTCGGTTGAATACCAAGCGTCTTTCGCATCCGGCCCACGAGTCCTCTGGTTGTCTCGAATGCGAACGAGCTCTTCACGACTGACCGATGTTTGTCCGGATCGGTATTGATAGATTCCTGCAATCCCGCACATCTAGAAACTGGCCTTCATTTTGCGTGATTCCGTTCCGAATGCATGACTTTACTGACCGCGGTTTCGATACCACTTACCGTACTGGCAATGGAATAGTTTTGAATAAGTTGATGAGCGTTTTTTCCCATCCTACCGGCGGCCTTTTCATCGACCAGAAAACGTCTCATCTGTGCGGCCAAATCCTCCGATTCTTGGTGCTTAAACACGAAACCTGTCTCACCATCTTTTATAAGGTCGCGTCTGGATCCAACCATGTCGCTGACGATACAAGGCAGTCCAAAGTGCATGGCTTCATTGACCACCAGCCCCCACGTGTCGAACCTTGAAGGCAAGACAAACACATCAGACGCCTTAAAGTACGTGCCCAGTTCCGACTGGTTTACAAACCCGGGCGCAATCAAACGCTGTTGTAATTTGGGTAAAAGCTTCTGCTTGAGTTCATCTAGTTGCGGTCCAGAACCTACAAACACAACCGCTATGTCCTGAAATCGATCAACGACCTCAAGAATCGCTTCTGCATACAAAAGCGGTTGCTTGCGTGGGATCATTTTTCCGCTGAACAAAAAGACCTTACTACTGCCTGAGATCCCCAACTCTTCTCGACATTTTTGTTTATCGAGTGCAGCAGCCCTGCTCTCAAACAGTTGGTCGTCTACAGAATAAGGCGCCAACGTGACCTTCTCGTCTGCGATTCCATATGCGCCCAGGTGTTCAACCGCGTCGACTCCAATTGGGCAAAAATGATCGACATACGAGTAAAACCACTTTAGGTACACACGTCTGACGTGCTTTTTCCAGTCAAAAGAACGACGTTTCATTTCGGAAAATTCGCCTCGCAAAATCACCTTGTAACCAAACTGATTCTTGTGGCGAACGATCTGCCTGGCGAAACGATTCATGTAGCCATGAAGCAAAACAACATCCAGTTTCTGTTGATGCAAGAAGCTCCTAACAGAGGGGATCTCAAATTGCTTGTCTTCTTCAATGGGTCGCTTCGACAAAAACGTGGACTCGTAGCCATCCAGCAATGGCAAGTCCCATGTAACTGCATGTCCAAACCCAGGGTCAACACTGTTCCCAACGCCCTGGTCGCTGAAGTAGAAAACCTGGGTGTCCCAGTCATCGCTTGCATGCAAATTCCGCCAGAGTGGAACCTGGTACTGGATAGGATGTGTCGAGAAAATTCCTAGCTTCATTTGGAAGCCTGCCTAGTCAAGCAGTGCGGGGAGCGACAGAGGTAAGAAATACTCATGACTATTCGCCTGGTTGCAATTTACGCACAACAACAGGACCAGTTCGTACTAAGAACGCCGCGAGATCCATTGGGTGCGAAAGACACTCAAACCCATTGCTCTCAAACCACAAAATTGCATCGTGGGGATCAATGTGGTTGCATGCATCCGAATCGGAAACCCAGTAGATCTCATAATTTGCGGCGATCTTCTGGTAACGAAGTCGCTCAAACCTCCGTCCCAGCTTGAATGCGATGTGACGAACAAGACGTTTAGGAAACATCCAGGCTCCTCGCCAAAGGATGCTGTCGCGAAGAGGGATCGAAGCCTTTACCAGCTTCCCCTTTAACCCAAAATCGCCGTACGGTCGAACACAGTATCCGTCTGCCGCCCAAGAACGGCATTGCCACGCTGGCATGAAAAGGCAGATGCCGCCGGGCTTAAGCAGTCGCCTAATTTCCAACATCGCTTCCTGAAGATTCGGAATATGCTCGTACACTGCGATGGTCCAAATCCCATCAAACGCTTCATCATCGAATGGGTACCTTGTCCCTTGCGCGACCTTGTACGGTTTGTGATATCGATTGGAAACATCTTCACTGATGTCGGTGCCGTGGTAATCTTCCACCACGTCCTGGAACATGCCTCCGCCGGAACCAATCTCCAAGCACGTCTTGTCCTTGAGGCCATGTTTTTCGACAAGCGATTGCAAGACGCCATGGTGAACATGCTGGTCTGCGGTGCGTGCGGAGTGCGCGTCCCCGTAAGTTTCTTTTCGGCGTGATCCGTAGAACGATTTGTAGTCTTCTGTATCCATATTTATTTCAAGAGCAGTCAATTGCGACGTTGAATCAGTTCATTGCAACCTAGTTGCCCGTTCTCACAGCGTCAGGCGATGCGTTTTTTTGCGAATGCAATATCCAACATAGATCGCATGCGATCTAAGTTGGAATACCCGCTTTCGATACACCGTCGCCGACCTGCGGCCGCAATCGCTTCACGCTCGTCCGCATTCTTAAGGTAATAGCGGACTCGCTCAAGCAACTCTTCCTTCGTATCGAAGAAAACGGCTTCCCTACCATCAGCGAACAGAGCAAGGTGCTCGTCCGTCCGCTCAGCTATCATCATCGTTTGGCAGGCAGGTATTTCAATACTTCGCGTGGTCTGAAGATCGCGATTGAGTTTCCGCAAAAAGCAAAGACTGATATCTGATGCACAGATCGCCTTGGCATAGTCATCAGAGAAGACCGGCTTGCACTCCAACATCATCAGCGACGGTGGGTCATCAACCAGTCCCCACCGAGCGTCGCCCCAAACTCTCACGCTGATTCCGTTTTCCGCCAAAAATCGAATGAAGCCCGCTCGTTCTTCCTCATAAGCGCCGACGAAAATAACGCTATGCCCAAGACGACTGCGGTCTTCATCGGTGACCGGGACGGGACGGTGAAGATCCGCATCATACGCATTGTCGACAAAATGCACGCGTTCGCATCCGAGCTGCGAAAGCTCTGCCACATGAAACGACTTCGTCGTGAAATAATGATCATAATGCGGAAGTGAATTGACGAATCGACGCGATCGGTTTACTGGCACCATCATGTCATCGGGCGAATAGCCAATGACCTTTCCCTCGGGGAATCGCTCCTTGAACAACCTAAAGAGCGAGAGCTTCAAGTTCGTGCCCTTGTCGATCCACAGCCCGTCGAAATGCGAGTTGGCAATCTCCTGTTCCATTTGCTGCGTTACCCCTCCCCAATCGAATCGAATACGCAAGAATCGACAGAGGATGCGCGAGATCAGCTTTCGGTCGCCTGCGATCGCTTTTGAGGGAGTCGTGTCCACGAACACGACGTCGTAGCCAAGTTCCTCCATCGCCTTGACCCGCTGCCAAGACGTACTGGATTCTCCGCACGCGAAACTACCTGCAGCAAGGATGCGTTTAGGTGCGTCCAACTGTATTTTCCTTCGATAATTGAAACATGAGTACTGGTTCAGTGAGCAAGTTTTCTTTGTTCTTGAGCTTGTCTTTGGTCGACGAAAACAAAGGTCAAGCGATCATACCGTTGATAGGTCTTCGCTGCGGACGGAGGCCATGTATCAAGCCCAGCATTGAAATCAAAGCGAGGATTTTGCACTATGAAATCAGTCCAAGCATCTGAGACATCAAAGTTCTCTCGATTTTACCCGTGCGAATCCAATGGGCGAAGTCGAAGCAGGCGTATCGTTGCCTGAAAAGCGATTGGCCATCAATGACAGAATTCTCGTTGCTGGATTTCATCCCAGGTACGAAGAGATGATTCGGATGGTCGTACTGCACGACACCGAAAGAAACTTTGTTGTCATAAGGTAGATCGTGGAAACGCTCGATGTGACTAAGCTTGCACCCGTCACGGTCACAGAACTTGAGAAAGACGCTCTCATCCGCGGAAACTGATTCCAAGAATCTCTTCGCTCGCCGATCCCATTTCGCTCTCGCTTCGTCTTCGCTCGCATAATGCAAGAAATGTATCTCGACGCCTTCCGTGACTAAGCCGACCGGGTACTTGGGAGGATTTTTTAAATACTGCGAGTTTCGTGTGAATGTCAGATGAGCTTCTAATGCGGGATAGAGATTGGAGAGAAGCTCGGTATAGCATTCTGGATACAGGTAGAGCCCGACGAAGGGAGTGTTATAAGGTCGCCCGACTGAGGAATACGCCTCCGCTCCCCAGCAGTTGTTTGAAACGATCGCGAAGCCATCTCGCTTGAGACGCGAACGATCAATACTTCCAATTATTCTTGACTTCGTGCGACCGAACATCAAATTGGATATTGCATGAAGTGGGCGGAAATAAGGACACAAACCCCGGTCTTCTTTGGCCGCGTATTTTCGATTCTCATATCAGGTGAAAGTGCACGCGAATAGGGCGCGACCGTAGTTGTCCTCGTACGGTGTAACGCGATCCTCATCACGTCCAATCATCTCAACCTTTGTAAACGACGAATTTTCCACGATCCAATTCGGAATATATTCATCGGTCCAATCCGCCAAACTGTGCTTAAACCAGTTTTCGTGAGCCTGGCCAGTATCAAAAAACAGAACCTTGCCGGTCACTGAAGAAATCAACGAGATCAATTCTTCTGCCGTAGTTCGTGACTTGCCCAACGCGAAATGATGCAGCACGCTGAAGCACGAAACAACATCATATTTCTCTTCACAACTCTTGAGAAAACGCGTGAGTTCCAACTTATGAATTCTTGCCGGATCCAGATCGTAGGCGATAGCTCCGGTGTTGATTCCGAACACGTCTCGTTCTGCCCCATGCGCGTCAAAGCCAGCAGATGCCATTTGAGAAACAAACCAACCATAGTTTGATCCCAAATCGATATATCGCGATCCATCACTCTGAATGCCATTTTTCGCGAGCCAATGCTCCATCATCTGTAGTCGATCAACGCACTTACGAGGACGTTTCCAAACCTGGCCAAAATCAGCAGTCTGAATTGGTTGATACAGAACCTTTTCGCCTTCAGTCCACACTCCGTCGAGCACTAGCTTCTGCATTGGCGTATGGCGCGGTGGTGTCCTAAGGGCGTACACAGGGCAGGTAGAATTCCCCTTGCAGTACATAATGGCTGCACGGTGGTGACCGTCAACGATTTGAACAGCACCATCAGAATCAGCGATTCGTCGAACGACAATCGGCCAACCGCGTGGAGTATGCGCCAAGTCTGGCTTGCCATGTTGATTTTCAGCTGACTCATCAAAAGTCTGGTACATTTTTATGAATCGTTTGGCCTGCTCAACGATTTCGGCATTTGAGGTACAGTCAAAATAGTTCCCAACGAGATCTAGAACTTTGACCGCATTGCTGTAGTATGCGGTCGACTGAAAATTCTCTGGCTCAAAGACCACCTCTCCCAGATCATCAAACTTTTTCAGAAGCTTCACGTGCGGGCTTTTCGTCATGCTAATTGACGGCCTTCCCAGTTCGCCGCTCATATGTGCGAACCGATTTGCTTCAATGCTCGCCTCGTCGCCAAGCATCAACTTTTCGAAAGGCACATCACGTACTTGCCATTTTCGCAACCTCGGACGCACATGGTTACGTACATACTTTGCGGCGTTTAGCTTTACGCTTTCGGGCAGTAAGCCCAGCAGTTTATGTTTTAACATTTTGAAGGTATCTAGCAGTTGTGTAAGCCCAGTTTCATTGGGCGTGAATTGTGAGTCTAGTTATTTCCTGAGTTCTCTATGCTTTATTGATGCCCGGGATTTTCTGTGCCAACAAAATCGCCTCGGCTCGGAATGTTCGTGACATCAAAAACAACAAGGAAAGGAAGGCAATCATCACTAGCACGCACTGAAAGGTGAATTCCAGCCATGAATCACTTACCAGCTTTGGAAGGCACACATACGGGATAAACCCGGATACTACGACTAGTATCAGTTCTTTTAAAAAAGCTCGCCAATCAGAGACGGTAAAGTCCAGGCGTTTGGAAAATGAGATTGGGACATACACCAGAGCAACAGTGAACATGCTTAGTAGTGGAGCTAAGACCACTCCTAGAACCCCCAGATTCAGATAGCTCACACCCAAGAACAAGAATAGGCAGGTGGCGATTCCTCTAACGAATCCCATGATTGCGATACCCTTGATGTCGCCCATCGCTGAACTCAGCACCGCCATGTTACGAAGCGGCGCGCCAATCAACAGGGACAACGCAATCACGATGTTGACCCTGTTGCCTGCGAACATCTCTTCGCCTACCCAAAGAGTGACAAACGACTGGTTTAGGAGAGCAAAGCCAGTTGCCGCCAATCCTGCACCCCAAATCAGCAGCCTTAAGAGCCTGGACAACACACGCCTCGCCTTCTCGGAATCCGCTTCTCCAGCAAGATGCGCGACGGTCGGAGCAAAAGCATTTCCTGGGCGATTTAGGAACATGTCCGCTACACCCGGACCCCGTTTTGTTAAAACCAAGAGCGGAGTCAATTCCGGACCAAGTGACCTTGCAACAACAAAAGCATCTATTCTCTCTGAGAGCAAAAAGCCAACTGATCCAAGGGATCCAAAGCTGAGCATACTTGCAATATCTTTAAAGTGGTCAATCTTGAGTTCAAGGGGTATAGCTTCTTCGCGTCGACGAGACAGAAAGTACACAACGTTACCCGTCAGCAATACCAAGCCGCCAACCAATCCGCCGATGGCGAGCGACACAACTCCCATTCCTAACACTAGCGAAATAAAAATCGAAGCCAAGCCACATATCTGGGAAGCGACCGTAGTCACTCCTACGCCGAAACTACCTTGAATGGCTTTGTTCACTCCTCCTACGCTAATTCCTAAAAACGATATGCTGGTTCCGCACACTGCAACCAGGAAAGCCGTTTCTAGCCGCTCCATCGAATAGGTATCGGAAAGTCGAAGTACCGAGGAAAGACACGATGCCATTAACGTGCCTCCGATCAAAATAATGCAGGCCAACACCACGGAAACGCTTAACCCACTAGCGATATATCTTCCGGTGTCTTGAATATCTGTTCTTCCATACGCGGTCGCAACGCGTTGCAGCAAGACACCAGATAAGCCGAGGTCGATGGCCGTTAGCCAGAAAAGCATGTTGCCAGATGCTAGCCACGCACCGTATAGGCCAACCGGGATTTCTCGCAAATAGAGCGGGACGAGAAAGATGCCCGATACTAGAGCATAGAAAATCCCAAAATAGCTAAAAAACAGATTCCATTTTGTGGTTGTCTTCCGGTTTCGGTTTCTCGCTTTACTCAAGGTCGGATTTCATTGCGATGTCTCTTTTTGCGCTTAGGGCTAATAGTGCCAGACCAATATGCACGGGCACTAGCTATTGCAAAAAACTGTCAAACCCGTCGAACAATACCAATACGCCGAAGCAAGAAAATCACGACAACGATTCGAATAGAATGAATCAGATAGGACGCCATCATCGCCGTACCGCTGGATAAAACTAACGCAAGCACAATATACGGCGCATATGCATAAGAATCTCTGACACAGTAAAGCGATAATTGTCCGCTAAGAGTGCAGAGGATTCCCCAGAGTGCGGCCGAAAAAACTAGCCCCAGCCAACCACCCCAGAGAAAGCTCATGACGGATCGCGAAGGTGTGATTGAATTCCCCTTTCTTTTAGTAAGGTCAGTGTAAAGCACGGCACCGATATTAGACAGCGGCTTGCCTTTCCATAAAGCTCGCGGGATGACAGCCAAGAGCGGAATATACAGGTGGTATTCGTAGAGCCGAGCTTGCGTGCGACTGACACGTCCACGCTTGTAAGCACCAAGCGTCCTCACTGCATTTCGAGTGTAGTCGATCCTCCTAACAAATTGATCCAAAACGGATCCGGCTCTCATCATTCCAAAATCGTCGTTGCTAACAACTTTCGTAATACTCGACTGTGCCGATTCGTGGCGACCTTTAATCAACACTGCACGCATTGGTTCGATGACGCTGTAGGCAAGAATCGTCAACCCTGCGAAAACGGCGAGATGCCGTGCCTTTACGCCTCCGCCAGTCATCCAAGAACCAAGCACTACAAAAACTCCTGGCATTACCACTTGTGTCTTAAAGCCCGCCATTAACCCCGAAAGTATCCAAAGCACCATTAACAGCTTAGTGCTTTTTTGCAGTTTCCCGAACTTACTGAAATCATAAAGGATCACTAGAAAAAGTGTCGCGCGAGCAATCGACTCGGTAGCTCGCATAATGTCCAACCAAGCGGGTGGATTCTCCAAGAACTTTCTATCAATCGCATACCCGTTGTAGCCTGTTGCAGACATCACTAGCGAGAGCAACGCACCAGCGATGGTCAAGGACTTGAACAACGTGCTGAGTTCGACGTTTTTTGATACCAGTCTTGGCAAGTTTCGCAGCATGTTTGAATTAGTCATCAAATCTTTGACGACCAAGTGACCGACCCAAGCCGAAATCATACCGACAACAACAATGCGTCCATGAAGCGTCGCACCGCCGCTGCCACGAATGGATTCAAACACCGGTGACCCGAATGCGGCTAATGGGTAGCCCAGCAAATTGCCAAGAAATGCGAAACAAAAGAACATCGCAAACCAAGATGTTGAATCTACGAGCCCACGTCGCAGACGCGTCAAAGTAAACACGAACAAGACAACAGCAATTAGGTGTGAAACATCTTGTTCAGTCATGAGTCCAATCCGTTATCAAGACTTGATTTTCAGCTAGACCAATTGGTCAATTTTGCGAGCAGGGGCGAGAGAAGCTCCTTAACGCTACACAGTGAAAGAACTTTTCCTCGCTCTTCAAAACAAACAGATCGAATTGCTTTTTTTACGCGGGCTTCAATCACGAGTGGATCATCTACTACTTTTGATTCACTCAACGATGGATAAGCAGCAATCAGTTTCGATAGTTCGTCGCAGCGGTAGTCGTCCAATGCAACAAAGCCCCACACCGCGCCAGGGTGAATGTGGTCATGGAACCCAGATCGTTGAACAAGCAGCTCCGATACGTCGCTTGTCCGACTCTGGGTTTCTTTCTCTTGATGCGAGAAACTACTCAACTTGTCTGATACATCACCCGAGGCTGTGATAAAGCTAAAATGCCAGCCAGCACTGGGGACCGATGTCTCGGCGTTCAACATCATTTGCCATCGTTTGTCTCGCATCTCTTGTGGAGACGTGAAATGCGACATCCTTGCTACGGTTGGCCCTGCCCAAGCTGCCTGCACTCCAACAAACATTTTGTAATTGAACTTGAAATTGTAATAGTCAAGTTCCAAGACTTTCTGTGTCCAATCGGTATCGCGTTTCAGACGCTCAATGCTTGCTGGCCGAGGGATCTCGTCCACGTCCGAAAACATGACCAAGTCCTGATCACTCAACCCTTCCGCACCGAGTGACATTTGATCTCTTTGAAACGACTCTCGATCCCAGGCCGTCTTTCCCTCCAGGCAATCCAGTTCGACGAGCCTGATTTTGTCTCGCAAAGAGACCACGACAGGATTGTCTATCGGGAAGGAGACTTGTTTCGGTTTCCCCGTGAATGTTTCTTTCGAGCAGACAATCGTAAACTGATCGACATGGTCACTGAGTAGTTTGAGCCGGATTTCGAGTAGTTCCGTCTCGTCATGATAAAGAAAGCAGTCGTGCAGTTTAGGCATGAGACATTCTCTGAATCCCTGTTCGCAAATCGTCAATCTTGCGGCAGCGCGGAAGAGTGCTTAAAAACACCGGTAAAGCACTGCCAAAGCAAGACATAGCCGCTAGCGCGCCCCCTGCTGCAATGGCACGGATACATTCGACGCATCGTAACGCATCCAAGTGCATGGTAGAGAATCAATGAGGTCGCGGCGAACAATCACATAGTTGGTTTCAATGTAGCGTTCCATTTCATGATGCCACTCACCCTGTAACTCGATACCGTCATTGGTAAGCAACCCAAATTCATAGTCGCTCTTGGCTTTGGCTAAGTCGAAGGCGGACTTAAGCCAATGGCCAAAATCGATCCATCGCCAGTTGTACTCGAATTGCAGAACACCGATGCGCCCTTCATCAAGCATCCTGGACGCCCCCTGAATCACGTTGAAATCATTTCCTTCCGTGTCCACTTTTAGCAAAGCAATTGCATCCAGTTTCGCTTCCTCGGCGTAATCGTCAACGGTTGTCAACGGAACACTCAATGTCTCGCCCTCGATAGGCGAGTTTTCTGTCGCGATTGAGTTGTTTCCGGCTTGCGGCCCGGTCACGATAAACGAAACAGAACCTTCACTCGCACCGACGGCTTTGCGGCATAGAACGATTGCCTGATCCTCAACTTGACTTGAAAATTTGGAGCAAATCGCGTCGCCTTGTGCGGGCGCGGGCTCGAACGCGTGAATCTTTGTGTTGCCAACCAATCCATGCCGTTCGATTGATTGGGCCAATGCACCGGTCCACTCACCCAAATTTGCGCCCACGTCCAAAAAGTGAATCGTAGGTTCTTCCGACTCGCCTTCAGATTTCGCCCCCTGAAGGCCGGCGATGATCCAGTCATGCAGTGCGTATTCACCGTTACAGACAGGGTCGTTAAGAAGCTCGCGACGGGCACCAAAATAGAGGAAACGACCAAGTCGGCAGAGTCGCTCGCGTCCTAAGATCGCTTCCAACCAGCCATAAATTCGGAGGCGTCGATTCATGATTTTTCTTCGTTATTCATTATCGCTGTCACGGTCATATTCTGCGACAACACGCACGATACTCGGCCGGTTTCAGCGGCTAGCAGAAGCCTGGGGAAAAGAGTCCCAATGTCCCAAACGAGACGCCGAATGGCTGACTTCAAACCATGGACAATAGGGCGATCCTCGAAGCACTGGATGTCGCTAAAACCGAGCGGTGAAAGCAATTGGTGCATGGACTTGGGGGTAAAGCAAAGTTCGTGAGTGAGATCCCCGTAGCGAATGCGTTGTCCAAAAAGACCTTCTCCGTTGGGCACATGGATGACGAGCCGACCACCGGGCGTTACTTTGTCTGAAATTTGCTGCAGAAGCTCCGTTGACTCATCAATCGTCAGGTGCTCCAGAATGTCCATCATGATGACGACGTCGACTGAGTCCTCTGAATCGATGAATTCACTTAGGTTGCCCAGTTGCACCTCCGCAATTCCCAGTTCGTGAGCGAACTGGACTTGCTGCGCGGAAATATCAACACCGGCTACGTTCGCATAACCACTTTGCTTCAGGAAATAGAGCCATCCGCCATGTCCGCACCCCAGATCCACGATCCTGGAACTGCGATCAGCCGGCATGAATTTTTCAATGGTTCTTTGAACGTACGGTGCGTTCGCAGCGAAATGCGCCTCCGGCGTTGCGTTTGCACTTTTTCCAGCCTGCCCGCTGGTAACGTACTGATCGTAGAGTTTTTGTCTAACCTTCGACATTGTTCATTTGGTCTGGGGCCGTCGATTGCGTCTCATCACCTTGGGAAGCCCTCATCGCAGAGGAGAGCTTTTCGATTGCTTTAAAGAAGTCACGGCGTACTTCCTGACGTTGTTCACGACTTAGCGGTTGGTCTGTCGTGATCCAAATCTGCATCATCACATTTTTCTGGGAGTCCATCGTCTCCATGGACGCTAACGGGTCGCGAAACCGACCTGGCAATTTTGGAGGGTGAAGGGTATCTCCTTCAGGTGAGATCGCGCAATAGAACAATGTCCCCTCGCCCTTTTTCGGGTGCTTGAACCTCGCGTGGACTGCCAGCGTGCTGTCATCCAGGTTCTCTGTTTCGGGCTCATCCAGATTCCGAATGACTTCGCGATTTACCAGTTTCCAGTCAGTCACTTCATAACAGTAACAAAGCTCATGCCATCCAATGTACGATTGGCTCAGCACCAGTTGCGCCGGCGAATCGCCGAATGACAAGTTCCATAGATCCGCGTGGTTACCAAGCCGAGGATTGGAGCCGTAGCGGCTCACGACATGACCGCTAGGTTTCCGACTCGCCAGAACAACGTCAAACAAGGATTCATCGGTATTGAAGATCAAGTCGTTCGAGAAACTCTCGGACGAAATTCTCGTATTCCAAGCCACAACGGAGGAGGCAATGCAGAGCACGCCAAGGAAGGCGGCCAGACCATACTGCACAGCTGGCCGCCTAACGATTTGCAAAATGGTTGACCAACCGGACCCCGGGGACCTTCGCCGCGAACCCTTGCCGGAAGATCTGTCGTGCAAGCTTGACGAACTCATCTCAGACACGTCGTCACCAACGACCGCACTCCACAGAAGGACCAGAGGATTTCGATGCGATTCATCGCTTGCCTCAGAAATTTGAGGCAACGCAAAATCGACCAGCTGATCTGCTGACCAAAGAAAAAACACACCTAGGGCCAGCGTGAAGTAGCCCAAAAGATCATGCTGCCAACCCGATGCCAAGTCGTAGTGAAAGAGACTTTCAGCTGTAGCGACCCCGGCAACTCGGATGACATTGCAAAAGATGGCAAGGACAATGGCGCTGAGGAAGTAGATCGGGATCAACCACAATCTTCGGCGGTTATAGGCAATGAAAACTGAGGCGATAAAACAGAGTGTGAAGACCGACTGAATCCCACTGCAAGCTTCGGCCACAAAGAGTTCCCTGTCGGCAAGCTGGATAACATTTGCAGTCACAGAGTGAGGTATCGACAGAAGGTCTAGCGATACACTGGCTAAGTTCGACGTAATCGACTGAAGTTTGTTGATGAGTGCTTGGTCATATCCCAAAGGCAGTCGAATCAGGAGTAAAGCAGGAACCGCTAAACCAATCAGGGAACGATCAGCGGAACCCGACTGCGATCCCAATGCGACAAATGTCAGGATGACAAAACCCACCGCAACCGTCCACGGCGAGCCGGCAAAAGTTCCGAGCAAAATGACGAATACTGCCAGTGCAGTTGCGGGCAGGCTAATCCACCCCGAAAGTCCCTTGATGGCTGTATCGACACGGTAGAAAGCAAGAATACCGATCACGATGAATACGAATGGGAAAAACCGATAATGCTCGAAGTGCCATAGTTTCAGCAGGTAGACGATCATCATTGGTATTGCCATGGCATAAAGACCTATCCACAGCCACTTTGAGACGGATGAATTCTCGTCGCTCCGTCTATCTTGCTCCAGCTCCACCGCGTCAACTCCGCCTGTATTTGTATCAGTCATTGGATCGTTGTATCGCCTCCGTAAAAAGCATGCGGTCGGTCCGCGAAGCAACCGACATTATCACAGCAAACGAAATTCGATTTAAAATCGTGAGTGCCAGTTTGGAAGTCACTGCTCCAAACAACTGACACGAGATACGGTCGACAAATTTCGTCATGGTAATTGAACTCGATCGGACCAAGGCAAGTTGTTCAAGTGCCAGTCCACGCAGGCTTTCAAACCTTGGTCCAACGACGTCTTTGGTTTCCAAGAGAGCAATCTCATCGCTTTGTCAATATTCGCGCGCGTCGTCACTATATCAGCTTTGTGGAACGGATTTCGCTGGACGACAGCCTTCTTGCCCAGGTAGCTCTCCAATTTCTCGATCACACTATTCAGACTCACAGGAGTTCCGCCGCCACCAAGATTGATAATCTCAAAACCTACCGGCTTGATCGCAGCGATTGTCCCACGAGCAATGTCATCAACGAAGGTGAAGTCGCGTGATTGCTCTCCATCTCCGTTAAGCTGGATGGGAACCCCTGCGTTAATCCACTTGATGAACCGGAAAATGCTCATGTCTGGGCGTCCTGCAGGACCGTATACAGTGAAGTAACGGCATACCGAGATGTCCATTTCGTACAAATAGTGATAGGCGTACGCCATGACTTCCGCTGATTTTTTGGAAGCCGCGTAGGGCGAAATGGGCGTATTTACAGGCAGCGATTCCACGAAAGGCATTGGCTGACCAGCGTAAAGAGATGACGTTGATGCCATCACGTATTTCTTAATGCCATGAATTCGCATCTGCTCAAGCAGGTTCAACGATCCCATCGCATTGGTCGTCATATAGACGTGGGGATTCTCCATACTGTAGCGCACACCGGCACGAGCAGCCAAATTGACGACTGCATCAAACCTGTACTCGTCGAACAATTTTGCGAGCGACTCGGTGTCTTCGATATCAGTCCTCGAAAACGTAAAGTGATCGTGATCGAGAGCGTCCAGGCGGAATTGCTTCAGGGAGACATCGTAGTAGTCATTCAGATTGTCGATGCCAACAACGCTATGGCCCGCTTCCAGCAGCATCGCACATACGCGTGAGGCGATGAAGCCAGCAGCGCCAGTGACTAAATATGTTTTGGTTTCGGGCAAAATGGCGGGTACTTGGATCCGGGGGGGAATCTGCAACACAGCCTGCTTGATCAGGCCATCACGAAAATCAGTGGCTCAAAACGCGCGTTAGGCCTTCAGAGTTTTCGCTTCGCGAGTCTCTCTAGGCAAGCCAGAAGTCGCGTTTCGGGTATCTACGATAAACGTCGACCACTTAGCCAATTCCTCAATATTGAGGCATTCGTGCCACGTGGAGATCAGCACCAAATCGAATTCTCCAATCGTCTCTTTGTTCCAGTCAACGCTTGGCGTACCTGCCCAGTGCGAGTGCTCCCTCGTCATGCCGATGACGGGCACATAGGGATCATGGTAACTGACCGCGGCGCCTTGCTCCGCTAGCCGGTTCATCAATTCGTATGATGGAGACTCGCGGTCATCGTCAACGTTGGGTTTATAGGCCAGCCCGATCAAAAGAATCTTGCTGCCGTTGACTGCTTTCTTTTGTCGGTTGAGGGCTTCGGCACAGCGGTGGACGACATGCGCGGGCATCGCGCGATTGATCTCGCCAGCCAATTCGATAAAACGAGTATGCACCCCGAACTCACGTGCCTTCCACGTCAGGTAAAACGGGTCGATGGGAATACAGTGTCCACCCAGGCCAGGGCCTGGGTAGAACGCCTTGAAACCAAATGGCTTTGTGCTGGCTGCTTGGATGACTTCCCAGATATCGATCCCCATGGAGTCAGCAACGACCTTCAATTCGTTTACCAGTCCGATGTTCACACTCCGATAGATATTCTCCAGCAACTTGGTTAGCTCGGCTACTTGCGTGCTACTGACCGGAACCACCTGATCAAAAACTGATCCATAGAGTGCTTCACCAGCGGCAAGGCATGACTCCGTGTGCCCGCCAACGACTTTAGGGATATTCGTCGCTGCAAACTCGGGGTTGCCTGGGTCTTCACGTTCAGGTGAGTAAACGATGTTTATGTCTTTGCCGACAACAAAACCCGCTTTCTCGATTCGCGAAACGATTTCCTCTTCGGTTGTCCCAGGATAGGTCGTGCTCTCCAGGCTCAATGTTTGCCCTGATCTAAGAAAAGGTAGCACTGCTTCAATGGTACTAATCACGAACGATAGGTCAGGCTCGAAGTGATGATCCAGCGGAGTCGGCACGCAAAGAATAATCGCATCCGCCTCTTTGAGTGCTGCGAAATCGGTGGTCGCTGAGAGAGAGCCTGCTTCAACTTGCTTGCAAATCAGGTCGCCACTGATGTGTTTGATGTAGCTCTTGCCTTGATTAATGGCCTCCACTTTTTTGATGTCTATATCGCACCCGACCGTACGATATCCGTCACCTGAATAGGCCAATGCGAGCGGAAGTCCCACGTATCCCAATCCGACGACGGCAATCGTCGCCTGTCGCGAGTTAACTTGGTCAATGAACTTGGTAGTAGACGAGGGATTAGCCATGGTCACTTAGTACTGGGTCGTCGTTGTGGTTTGCAGCAGTTTTTTAGTACGCCTAGCGATCGCCAAACGTGACCCACGTGGGTAGTCCTGCTGGGGAAAGGTCATTAAGTCTTTGAACAATGAAATAGCAACACCGTCAGCCACTCTACTCGCCAATGCGCCGAAGGTCATCTTCCGCGATTGCCTTAATAAGGCTGTCAAATCGCTTGTCACTTGAGAGCACCGTTCGTCCCTGCACCGCTTCAGCGCGAGCTTGCTTCAATCGATTTTGATCTCGCAATCGACGAATCAGTTTCAGGCGAACTTCCGCGTCAGACGGATTGCTTTGGATCGCGCTAGCATACTTTTTAAAAGCCTCGTCATAGTGCCCCAGCTTGTATGCAACGTCCCCGTGCAGAACAAGGCATCGCGACCGTTCTTCTAGGTAATCACATTGATCGCACGACAGTTCATCGAGCGAGGACTGAAGATAGTCGAGTGAATCCTTGTCGTCGTTTTTCAAGAGACTCGATGCAGCAAAGCGAACCGCTTTGGGCATCTGCGGAACAACATCAGCCAATCCAATCTCTTCGTGTTTGAGAGAAAGACTAACAGCATTGGCGGTCAATCCAACTCGCTCACTTGCGGCCGTTTCCCATGACTTAATCGCCAAGGCGAACTCGTCACGGTTTGCGGCATACTCCCCAAGAAGCATCAATACGGATGGGTTATTTCGGTGCAGTGAAAACAACTGCTTTATCAGCGTTCGCGTCACTTCTTTATCAGCGCTAACAAAATCCAAGTAGAGTCTACCGGATCGAGATTGAATTCCCAGCGGCAGAATTCGCAGCGATTGGTTGTGCCAAGAAACTGCCTCTTGATATTGCTCCGTCACAGCGGGCGAAGTCAACTGGCTCTCGTAAGTACGCTCTACCGGCTTGTTTTCGCGTAACAACTTGACAAATTCATCGACATTTTTTGGTCGTCGCTCGACCACCTCGGACAGCCGTGCCTGCGAATTCTTGTAGTCAGCGAGGGCGTCTAGCAACTGCGGTTCGGGATTTGCTCCCAGTGCCGAAACCAACCGTTCAGACCATTGCTTAAGTCCATCAGAATCGCTGCGTAGCGATTTCAACTGAAATTGAGCCGAACGCACAAGTAGTTCGATTTCCGCATCTCGCTTTAACCTTGGCATTGCCAGAGCAGGCAAGGCAACTACTGCCACGGCAATCCCAACAAACACGGGTGCACGTTTCTTTTGGGCAAAAATCGAGCCCTGTTTCACGGGACGCCGAACCAATTCGTCATCCTCCGCGATCTCGACGCCTTCAGCGATTTTCTCGCTGGTTTCGCTACTAGCGGCAATTGATACCTGACGCGCCACGATCGCAGGAAATACCACGCAAAGCAGCAAGAAGTTCGCAGGCAAAATCAATCCGAAATCAAAAAACTGGGAGCATGCCAACGCACCAAGGATGTACCATCCCGCAGCCCTTAGTCCCTGGTCAATCGGATCCGGCGATGCGCGAAGCAAGGCCAGCGAGCGTACCATCAGATAGAGAATCGCCAGCACCACTAGAACACCAAACACGCCCTGCTCGACAAACAACTCGAGCCACAAATTGTCTGCGTGCTGCGCCCATGAATGCGTGTTGCCCGACTGATGGGGCAGCGTGGAAAAAGCATAGGTCGATAAACCGGAACCGGCGGGCAGGTGGCTAACGGCCGTGCGGAAACCGTCCGGCCAATGCTGAAGCCGTCCATCGCTCGCGAAAGTTCGCGTCTCTGAACTGAGGAACTCGAACCGTTCGAGACTCTTCATGTTGAGCTGGAGAGGCACAAGCAAAACAGCAGCCGAAATCCCGACGACTACCGCGAGGATTGGTAGGGTCGCAAAGCCGCGTTTTTGGCGAACCCACCCAAACGCCAGCAAGAGGCCAAAGAGAATTGAGACGATGCCGCCTCGCGATCCACATATCAACAACCCACCGATACAGACGACCGCGCACGCGACGCCAATCATTGAATCGCGATCACCTATCAACGACACCAGGTCATTGAACTCGAATTGGTCATCGTCTAACTCTTGCCCCGTCAACGCCGTCAATCGCCACGAAAGCAGGCCGAGGCTACAGCCTAACCCTAGGTTCATGAACAAGGCAGCATTGTTTCGATTAATAAAAGTGCCGAACGATGCAGGAGATAGATCCTGCATCCGATCATAGAGATCGACACCAGGAAAAACCAAACGAAGCAACCCATATCCAACATGCAGCGAAACGCCTATCGAGATTGCGTTAAGCAGAAAGGTGATTCGTCTTCGCGTACAAAAGACCAATGCAGACGCAAATACGGTACTAATCACGAGAGCAAGCATGGCAACCGCATGCTTGGAATCATGCGGCGAAACGGACACCGAGAATGTTTCCGGCATTTGGCCTGCCGGAAGAATCGTCTGGAGCCACTGTGTGTAGGCGGCGTGCGATCCGGGGCTCAGGATCTTGACGATTCCCGGCGACAGCGGGAGCGTCTGACACCCGGCGTAAAAACACCACACGACAAGAGGGACAAGCAAAACGTGCTGACGCAACTGGCCCCTGTTTGGCTGGTCCCAGTAAGCTGTGGTCGCCAAGACCGTCGTCGCCAGCAGTGCTATGCCGACGACAAAATGCGTCCACCGAAGAACACCACCGAAGTCCATCGCAACCAAAGCCGGAAGCAACGCAAGCAGAGCGGCAGCGACCCACACAAACAACAGTCGCGATACATGAAGGACTTTCATAACTGTGTGCGGAAAATCATACGGTTGATGAGCACAACTGTTCCATATCCGCCTGCACCATCTTCACGGCAACATCGGGGCCTTTTGTCGTGGCCTGCCAATTGAGAAGCTGATTTGCTTTCGTCGCATCACCTACTAAGCGTGAAACTTCAGATGGACGCACATATCGCTCGTCGTGTTGCACAAATTCCTGCCAATCAAGATCGACCGATTCGAAAGCTGCAGTCAAGAAATCACGCACGCTGTATTGGGTGCCAGTCGCCAGCACAAAATCACCAGCTGATTCTTGCTGCAGAATTCGCCACATCGCATCAACGTACTCGGGTGCGTAGCCCCAGTCGCGCCGCCCGTCTAGACTGCCCAGAAAGAGTTCACTTTGTCGGCCGAGTTTGATCGCTGCTGCCGCCTTCGTGATCTTCCTGGTCACGAATGACTCTCCGCGACGCGGCGATTCGTGGTTGTAGCAAATGGCATTTGCCGCAAAAAGATCGTAGGAATGTCGGTACAACGAAACCATCTGTGTCGCAAAGGTTTTGGCAATCCCATAGGGAGTCACTGCTCGCATGGGAGTCTTCTCATCCTGGGGTGACGCATCGGGTCGCCCATAAATCTCACTGCTGCTGACGTGCAACAAACGCGGTTGCTTCTCAAGATCTCGTACAATTTCCAAGAGCTTCAAGGTGCCCATGGCAGTAAATTGACAAGTCGTTTCGGGAATATCGAAACTAGCACCAACATGAGATTGACCAGCCAAGTGGTACAACTCATCCGGCTTTGTTTTGACCAGGATTCGCCGAATCGTTGTTGCGTCGTCCAAGTCAGAATAGTGTAGGAATAGACGCTTTCCGTAGACGTTCTTGTCGTGAAACAACGCATCCAACCGCGTGCGGATTGTCGAACTATTGCGTCGAACTATACCGTGTACGGTATAGTCCTTCGCTAGCAGTAATTCCGTGAGGTAGGAACCATCCTGCCCGCTGGTTCCGGTGATCAAGGCTACTCGCAAGTCACCACGCCTTTTACCATGAGTCGTTTACCTAAACAAACCGATGTCCGCCTGTCTCCACTCACTTCACGGGTGCTTTCACGCACTGGTACTACGCGCTGGGCCACGCATCGAAAGCAAGTAAAATACGCATGATCAGCGCGGACTTCGTCCACGTGGGTGGCAGCCCAGGGAAAATTTCGGTTATCTGAACAGAAGCCAACCCCTCACCCAAAAGCTATGTGATGGAGCAACTTGGAAAGGGAATTCGCAAGCTGATCAGCATGATCGGCTGGCTTAAAAAACGCAAGCTCACACCCGCGGTTTCGACGGATCCACAGCCCGCAGCCCGTGTAACCCTCCCAAACCAACTTGGTCGTTCTTAAGTGTGCAGGTAGCCTTGGGGTGACATACGGACGAACTTGCTGGCGGTTCGTTTCCAAAGTCCGGTGCGTCCGACAATGTTGCCGATTTGAGTCAATTCGACCCCAAAGTCGGTCTCTGACAATTTGTCTGCTTCGTCTTGGCCAAGGGTGAAGATCAACTCGAAGTCTTCGCCATCACTCCACGCATGTTCCCAGGGCGAACGGCCTGATTCTTCGGCCAGTACGATCGCGTCGTCATGAATCGGAATCGTTTCGACACTAAGCTCGGCACCGACATGACTGGACGCGCACAACCGATCGAGATCGAGCGATAGCCCGTCGCTTACATCGATTGCTGCATGAACGTTAACGCTTTGGCGCAATTGCTCGGCTAACTGGATTCTGGGGGTCGGGCGTAAGTGGCGTCCGCGGAGACTGCCGCCAACGAATCCGCTCAGCATAATTGCGTCGCCTTCCTGGGCGCCGCTTCGTTGCCATGCCGTGCCGGTGGGGACTTCGCCAAGCAATGTGACGCTGATCGATAGTGGTCCGTCATGTGTTGAAAGGTCGCCGCCAGCAATCGCAAGCTGAAACTCTTCGGCTGCCTGCAAGATGCCTTCATAAACTTCGCCGGCAACTTGGGTGGCATTGGTGCTGGGTAATGCCAACGTGACCAACGCCGATGTTGGCTTAGCCCCCATCGCAGCCATGTCGCTCAAGTTGATTGCCATGGACTTGTAGCCCACGTCTGCCAAGGAATGTTCTGCCGAAAGAAAATCCACACTGTCGATGATCTGATCGGTGCAAACAATCAATTGCTTGTCGGTCGGGCCGCCAACGGCATCGATGACGGCTGCGTCGTCGCCAATTCCAAGGGCAACTTGTGGCAAAGAACGACAGCGGCCGCGCAGGTAGGCGAGAAATGAGTGTTCCAAAATTCTGACCAGGAAAGTCTTAGAGGGGAGGATCGAGGTTTGCAAACAGGTGCCTTAGGACGCTAAACAATCTGTGTTGGCAACGCGAGGGGGTGAATTCGGCGTCCTGCACCCAGGGCAAATCACGGTTTTCCTCGCTCAGGCTTTTTGAAGTTGCGCTTTTAGAAAATCAGTTTTCGATTCACGGCAACTTTCGATGACCACAATAGTGAAACCAGCCACGAAGTGGCGACAGCCTATAGCCCCATGCGTTAGCATGGGGTTGGATGA
>CAYUGI010000011.1:0-13052 GCA_964444105.1 uncultured Pirellulaceae bacterium | reverse complement strand
GCCTCCCGCGACACCCACACCCCGTTTCCCCGGCCCCGAAGCGCAGCCTTTCCCTGCCATCCGGGCCGGGGAAAACGAACAGGTCGTGCATTGATCGGGTCCTTGGGCTGACGCCCAAGGCTATAGGCTGTCGCCGCTTCGCGGCGGGTGTCCACGTGCTGCAACATCAATATTCACACAAACCTTTCGCCGCGTTTTGAACCGCAATTTGCGAAGTGACGCCTGTTTCCCATTTGCAAAAGCGCAACTTCAAAACTCACGCTTCGGGTCAACAAAAATGCCTAATCTCAAGAACTGATTTACCCTGGTCCTGCACCGACCACACCGCGCCGAGAGACCGTGTTTCTTGTAATATGAGTGGTTCTAGCTGTGCCAGACTCGCTCGTTTTCCCTCGCTTAACCAACTCAGGAAGTGCTCAAGATGCCGACATTTGTTTTTTCTGCCTGCCGATACTTTATCGCCGTGGCTGTGATCGTTTCACTGTTTCAGTCCGCAGCGTTGGTCGCTGATGAGATCGATCCGAAGCAAGCCAAGTGGCACGAGAAGTACAAGAAGCAGGACAATATACCCGCCGTCGAAGACATGAAACTCAACGCCGACCCGGAGCCCGCGCTCACGGAAGGTTTCGTGCCAATGTTCAATGGAAAAGATCTGGCCGGCTGGACGCCCAAAGGTGGCGAGTGCAAGTTCGAGGTTGTCGGTGACCTAGTGGTCGGAACTTGCGTGCCAGGTTCACCCAGCACTTATCTTTCAACTGAAAAAAGTGACTATGTCGATTTCATCTTTACGTGTGACATGAAATGGGAAGTCGACGGCAATTCTGGCGTGATGTTTCGCGCTCAAGAAAAAGAAACCGACAAAGGCGTCACTGTCTTTGGTCCTCAAGCCGAAATGGAAGGCATCACGGGCGACCGCTATTGGTCGGGCGGAATCTACGGGCAAAGCTGCGGAGGCTATTTTTATCCGCTTTGGCTGAAAGGGCATCAGCCCGCACGCGATGCTCTGAAACGTGATGACTGGAATCGTTTGACGATCATGGCCAAGGATGACGTCGTCAAAACTTGGATCAACGGCGTCGGCGCATCGCACTGGGTTGGTGATGGCACCTACGCCAAGGGGTTCTTTGGCCTGCAGATTCACAAAGGCTCCAAAGGGAAGGTGCTCTGGAAGAATGTTCGCGTGAAAGAGCTGTAGGTCGTCTTGGCATCGTGTTGCCGGTGCTATATCCGGTGATTCAATGAACGCGACGCGCCAGCGAGAGACGCGTTGCGGCGGCAGGTTCTGGCGGCGGGTAAGCGAGGGCCGCTCGCTGACGCGTTTTGATGTTGCGCTAAATCGCAAGAAACCGTCTCCTGCAAGGCAAATCACGCTTCAATTCAGCGTTTGCAGACGTCACTCTCCCTCTGGGAGAGTCGAGCCCTCGCGAGGAGAGGGCCAATCCAGTGTCGCAACTCAAACCCAATTACTCTGCGCATTTCCCTCCCCGGCCGCTACTGCGTCAGACCCTCCCGCTAGCGGGAGGGTGAAGGCTCGCGCAGCATCAATACTGGCGCGTCGCGTTGAGCGTTTGCTCCACAGCGTTTATTCCACCATGTAAGTTGGCCTAGGCAGTTGTGATCTTCGCCAGGACCTTTCGGGCTGCGGAGATGGTTTTGTCGATGATCGCTTCGGTGTGCGTACTGCCAAAGAAGAGTGCTTCGAACTGACTGCAGGGCATGTAAACGCCTTCATCGATCATTCCCCAAAAATAGCGACCGAATGCATCGCGATCGCAACGATCGGCTCCCGTCCAATCGGTTACGGGATCCGGATTAAAGAACAGCGTCATCATGCTGCCGACGCGCTGCACGCCATGCGGTACACCAGCGTCGGTGGCAGCTTTGTCCAATCCCTCAGCAAGCTTTTTTCCCATCGCTTCTAGACCGTCGTAGGGCGGGTCTTCTTTCAGAAGCCTCAGCGTTGCGCTCCCCGCAGCCACGGCCACGGGGTTTCCACTGAGTGTTCCGGCTTGAAACACTTTGCCAGCCGGAAGAACATTGTCCATGATGTCGGCACGTCCACCGTATGCCCCCAACGGCATTCCGCCACCTACAATTTTCCCCAGCGTTGTCATGTCGGGTGTGACGCCGAACCGTTCTTGCGCACCACCAAGTGCCAATCGAAACCCGGTCATGACTTCATCGAATATCAGGATGGCACCGTCGTCTTCAGTGGTTTTTCTCAGTGCCGTTAAGAACGCTTCGCTAGGTGGAACGCAGCCCATATTTCCGACGACCGGTTCCAAGATGACGGCCGCGATTTCGCCAGTGTGTTTCGCAAACGCTTGCGTCAGTGCCTCCACATCGTTGTAGTGCAGCACGATCGTGTCCTGACCTGCACCAGGCGTGACGCCGGGAGAATCGGGGACACCCAATGTTGCCGCCGCGCTTCCAGCCGCGACCAGCAAGCTGTCAACGTGACCGTGATAGTTGCCGGAAAACTTGATGATCTTATGTCGTCCCGTTGCACCACGCGCGACACGAATCGCACTCATCGTTGCTTCGGTTCCGCTGTTAACCAAGCGAACCTTCTCGACGCTCGGGACTGCTTCGATAATCTGCTCAGCTAATTGCGACTCGGCTTGCGTCGGAGCACCGTAGCTTGTGCCTCGCTGCGCCGCTTTGACAATCGCTTCGATCACAGCTGGATGCTTATGCCCCAAAATCATCGGCCCCCAAGAACCGATATAGTCGATCATGCGACGACCATCGATGTCGAATAGGTACGGTCCTTCGGCATGGTCGATAAACAAAGGCGAGCCACCCACAGCACCGAAGGCACGGGCGGGGCTGTTGACGCCACCGGGCATCAGTTTTCGGGCGCGATCGAAGGCGGCGATGCTCTTTTCGCCAATAGCGTGTTGAATCGACAAGGTGTTCTACTGCATAAGCAAGGGAATTGGACGAAAGCCTATGACAATTCAACCATACAGCAGCGTGTTCCGAAAGACTCCGTCGAGCAACCAATCTCACTAAACTTCAACCCGTGATTTGCCCGGTGAGCCTCCCCGTAACCAGGATCACCTAGGCTATCGCTGCTGTTATTGCCTGTCTGTTTCTCATGCTTGCCCATCCACCGGGAATTCAAAACGATGCGAACGATTGTCGCCCTCACTTGCTTGCTTTTTGCTTTCCCGCTCCCAACAGTTGCTGACGACAATGCGGCTCCCCCGAACGTCCTGTTCATTTCGGTCGATGATTTAAACGATTGGGTCAGTCTCTACGGCGGTCATACTCAGGCAAAGACGCCCAACATTGATCGGCTTGCATCGATGGGTAGCGTCGTCTTCCAAAACGCACATTGTCCGGGGCCCGTATGTGGCCCAAGCCGCTCGGCATTGCTCAGTGGGTTCATGCCGCATCACAGTGGCGTTTACGGCAACGCTCAAAACATGCTTCGCGCACCACTCGTTCAGCAAAATGCGACGATGCCGGAGTACTTTGCCCAGCACGGCTACCACACGTTTTCGCGAGGCAAGATCTTTCACGCACACGCAACCCAGAACGGCTCTGACAAAGGGCAGTGGGCGTTTGAAAACTGGCACAAGGGCGAAGGAGGCACGGGCGTCGACCGCGACCGAGTTACGTCCCGCGACAAGAATCTGATCGACGGAAAACCCGGCCTGCAATCCAAACACACTCGCGGCAACGGAAGTGAATTTTCATGGGGACCATCCAAAGGCACGCTTCAGCAGACCAGTGATTACAAAACCGCGGCGTGGGCGGCAAAGCAACTCGCTCAGAAACATGACAAACCATTCTTCTTAGCCGTCGGTTTGTCCAAGCCTCATTTGCCGTTCTACGCGCCGCAATCGTTTTACGATATGCATCCGATCGATCAAGTCAAAGCGAATCCGATCCTCGCGGATGACTTGGACGACATTTTGATGCCAAGCGGAAAACCAAAGTTCAAGCCGTCGAGTGATTTTCTTTGGCTCAAGGAGAACGAACTTTTCCAGGAGGTCACCCAGGCGTATTTGGCATGCGTCAGTCTTGCAGATGCTTGCGTGGGCGAGATCATTGACGGTTTGGAATCGGGGCCGAACGCGGGCAACACAATCGTCGTTCTGTGGGGCGACCACGGATGGCACCTTGGCGAAAAACTTCGTTATCGAAAAGCGACGGGTTGGATCGAATCAACAAGACTTCCTCTTTTGATTCGGACACCGGCGATGAAAACTCAGCAGGATTGCAAGCGTCCTGTGAACTTGATCGATCTGTTTCCGACTCTGATCGACTTTTGTGGCCTGCCTGCAAAACCTCAAATCGATGGCAGGAGTTTGTTGCCGTTGTTGGCTGACCCTGCCGCCGACTGGGACGCGGCAACGGTGACCATTTTTGGCGAAGGCAATGCCTCGGTCATCGGGCAGCGATGGCATTTTATTTCTCACCGCGACGGCACGCGAGAGCTGTATGACTTGGAAGAAGATCCTTTGGAATGGAATAACCTGGCGTCCAGCACCACGGCAGCAGCGAAAGCGGCAATGGCGAAGTTGGCCGATTTTGTCCCCCAAGAGTTTGCCGATCCGATCCCCAAGTCCGATCCGAAGCTGAAAAAGAACCGCACCAAAGGGATGGATCAAACGCTAAAAGCCACCCGAGACTTGAGCATATTGAAATAGCCGTCGGACTGACTCATCGACTACGATATGGCCGAGTATGATGGCACTTCATTTGGCAGAGCATTAGGCAGTTAGGAATCGATGAAGATTAAGTGTCCCGGTTGCGGCAAAGTACTGAGCATCCCTGAAACAGCAGCTGGCAAGTTGGTGAAATGCCCCTGCGGGAAGCAGCTGCGTGCGCCGGCGGGATCAAAAACCGCTGCGACTCAAAAACCGGCAACTAAGAAGCCTGCGGCAAAGCCGGCAACGCCCAGGCCTGCCGCCGCCAAGCCAGCTCCGCAACCGGCCGCTGCCGCGCCGCAGCTTGATGATGATCTGTTTGGTGAGTTGACGGACCAAGACCTCGCGCCGGTAAAATCGGTTTACAGTCCGGGGAAGAAAGTCGCCGTCGCGAAAGGCGGGCCCGTAGGGGACGAGGAGACGACGGGCGGAAGCAGCGGAGGCGGTGGAATTTCGCCGCTGAAACTCGGCTTTGGCGTTTTGCTCATCATCGGTGGTGGTGTGATGATTGGCGCCTACTTCATGGGCTTCAGCTTCAATGATGACGACGGCGACACGATCCGGATTCGCCGACGTTCTCCGATCGGCATCGGGGTTGGATTGATCATCACCGGGTTTGGATGGGCTGCTGCAGGGCTAAAAGGCGGGAAAGGCGAATAGCGGGGTTGCTCTCACTTTTTGACAAGTCTGGTCATCAGGCCGCGTTTCTTGTGGGTTCCCTTGGATGATCCACGTTGCGACAATACGCCGGTTACTTATCGCCAGGGAGGACGAGAACGATGGCACGCAACGAACAACTGATTCGACAACACAAGCTACTGCAACTGCTTGAAATTTCCCGTTTTGGACGTACGCTCGATGAACTCAAGGGCGAACTGATCGCGGACTTGGGCCTGTCGACCCTTCATGAACGCACGGTGCGTCGCGATGTGGAAGCACTGCAAGCTGCCGGGTTCGATATTCAAATCGAAACCGTCGAACGTGGCAAAGTATATAAGCTGGGTGCGAACAATACCGGCGTCCACGAAATCGGCATCTCCGCGACCGAATTGATTGCACTTTCGATCGGCCGCGAACTGCTGTACCCGCTTTTGGGAACGCAATATTGGCGAGGGATCGAGACGTTCTGGAATAAGATCCAGGAGACGGTTCCCAACGGTGTTTTCGATCACTATGCCCATTACCGTAAAACCCTTCATGTTTTCGGAACACCGAGCAAGACCTACGAAAAACAGGAGGGCATGTTGAAGACGATCAACCGTGCGATCCTGGAGCATCGTATCGTGGAAATTCAGTATGAACCGACTGGCAAACCGGTCAGCACAAGGCAGATTGAACCGTATGGCTTAGCGGTCTACCAAAGCAGCATCTATGTCATCGCGGCGAACCCCGAGATTGAAGATCCGTCGGATCGACTGCGAAATTGGAAGCTGGATCGGTTTAAGAAAGCCGTTGCCTTGGATGAATATTTCAAGCCTGACCCAAACGTCGATTTGTCAAAATACCTTGGACGTAGCATTGGGATTTTCTCCGGCGACCAACCTACCGATGTCAGCATCAAGCTTGGTCAACGCGCAGCGGGTTGGGTACGTGAAGACCCCTGGCATCCTGAGCAGAAACTTGATTTTCAAGACGATGGTTCCGCGGTGTTGACTGTCCCAGCTTCGCACCCACGCGAAGTGCTTCCCAAAGTGCTGGCACTGGGAACCGACGCGGAGGTCATCGGTCCTGCGGAGTTTCGCGAGGCCGTCGCAGAGGCTGTTTCCGAATTGGCAGCACGCTATGAAGCAGCCGGCCAGGCCACGTAGTTGTCACTGCGCGGCGACATCTGAACAAAGCCGTTTTGAAGTGGATCGCGCACGAAGTGATAGACATTCGCATCGCCCAGTCTGGCGCCCTGCCTGTCGAATGCCTCGGTCACAAATCGATGGTAAAGATCATCAGGGCTATTTGAGTTGGTGCCTTCTAATGCATCGAGCGACCGCGTGACTAAGTCGCACTGCGAAGCATCAAACGACCAGAGTTCTCCCAGCACACGGTCACCACCAGGTTTCATCGCTGGATAGCTTGGCCCATCAAAGAGAACTCCACGGACCCAAGCGGCCTGTACAGAAAGAGGCTCACTGGGCCACACGTGTTCGTATTTTAACCCACGTTTAAGAGTTCCGTAGACAAAGAAATGACAGGTCATCGACAGATTCCAGCTGGCATGATGAGGTGCTTCGCCTTACGCGGCCACTCGCGTGCAATATTTTGAACTGAGATTTGTTGATGGTATCTAGTTCTCGACTTCGGCGGTTGTCACGAAGTCCAATGCCGAATGTAGTCGCCAAGCTTTCGAAGTGGCGGTATACCCATCGCGCATCATTCCAGCTGACTCTTCCTTAAAGCTCATTGATTGTATTGATTCAGCGTGAACTGGAGTTAGGTCTGGATGTTGATGCCCAATATCTGCATCGTGCGCAAAATAAAAGCCAGGACACGGCTAGCGTGTGCTGGCTTTGGTCGCCCGAAGGCGGTGCCTGCGAATTTTCAACAAGTGAATTTCTTGTTGCGAAAAAGTTGCAGGCCGAGGTCGGATACACTCTCTATAATATTGCCTGCATTCGTCGTTCGTGCAAGCCGCACGGGAAATATCAGGTCATCACATAGTTCGTTTTAGATCGAGGGAGAGGGTGCCATGGGGCGTGGGGTAACAATTGGTTTGGACATAGGTTCAAACTCGGTTGGTAGTGCTTGGGTCGATGAGGACAACCAATTCATAGAAGTTGGATGCAGTGTCTTTCCCGCCGGCGTTGAGGATTCGGATAAAGGACGTGGCGCGCCGAAAAACCAGGCGCGACGCGAAAAACGCTCTGCTCGCCGTAACATTTCGCGACGGGCGAGTCGAAAGCGAAAATTGCGGCGATTCTTGATCGGCAATGGGATGATGCCGCGGGAACGCGAAAGTTCAGAGCTGTTGATGCAGCAGGACCCGTGGGAATTGCGACGCAGCGCCTTGTCCCAGCCGCTTACTCCGCACCAGTTTGGGCGTGTGCTTCTGCACTTGGCACAGCGGCGTGGTGCAGCGGGGCTCCGCGTGGTCGATGAAGAAGACAAAGAAAGCGCCGACAGCGATGGCCGTGTCAAAGACGCGATTGACAAGACTCGCGACTTACTGAAAGAGCATGATTGCAAAACGTTCGGGCAACTGGTTGCTACTATTGCAGGACTGGAATCAAAAAACGTCTTGGATTCCGCTGGTAGTCCGAAAGTAGATGATGCGGGGGCCCCGGTTCAGTTTCGGCAAAAGGTGCGCAACTCCGATGGCGCGTTTCGCTTCCATGCCGACCGCGAGATGGTTCGTGACGAGTTTCTGCAAATTTGGAATGCTCAAATAGCTTTGGGAGGTGAGCTTTCCGAGTTTCTTACCGATGAATTGAAACAACAACTTGATTCGCCCGAACGTGATGAAACCTGGCGTCACAAGGGATTACTGTTCCAGCAGCGGAATACGTACTGGGACGTTGGTACACTCGGACGTTGCAACTTGGAACCGTCGGATCGCGTTGCCCCGTTCGCGGATTACTACGCTTCTCGGTTTCGTGTCATCGAGTACGTCAACAACATCCGAATCAAGCGTGCTGGAAACGACGCGTTTGAACCTCTGACGATCCAGGAGCATGCTGCGGTCGTTGAAAAGCTTGGTTCGCAGAAGACGGCAACGATCAAGACGATTCGGTCAGCACTGGGAATCGATACCGCGAGCCTAAAGAAAACGAACTATTCCGTTCACGATTTTCAATTGAACCTTGAACGGGACGAAGAGCGTCCGCCCAATACGGATTGGTTCGCACACGCGATCATCAATTCGGCTTTGGCCGAGAATGATGCTGTTTCCGTTCTCGATCATCCGGGGAAATTTCGGCGTCTTAACAAAGCGATCTTACGTTTCGACCCCGCCGAAGATGCGGATGTGGCAAGGCTGGAAAACACGCTTGATCATCTGGGTCTTAATGAACCGACGATCGCAGCAGTCGTAGCTGGCTGGCGGACGCGACCGAAACTTGAAAAAAGAGGCAAGCTATCGCGGCGTGCCATCGAGAATCTGCTGCCATACATGCAGCAGCCTGACAATGATGGCCACTGGCTCACACAGATCGAGGCCCGCCGCGAGTTTGCTGAAGATGTCAGTGCGGTTGATTCGGCAACTGGAAAGCCGCCGACCGAGGAGCAACGGAGTCGATATCGATTTGGCAGTGGGCGGCTCAATTCAGCCGCACGTCACTATCTGAAGAAGCACCCCGACGAATTCCTGCCCCCACCGCCCGTCCTGACCAATCCAGTCGTTCGCAAGGCCATTTACGAAGTGCGTCGGCACATCGTCTCCTATTTGAAACGTCACAATGGCCAGCGACCTGAGCGAATTGTGATCGAGTTTGCGAGGGAAGCAACCAAGCCGGCAATCGTCAACGACCGAATCCTTGCTCGAAATCGTAAACGAGACAAGATTCGTCGCACGATTCGCGAAGAAATCATCCGTCCAGCTTGGGGTGCCAAATTTGAATCGTTAACCCAAAACCAAGTTCGACAGGCGGAGATGCGAGTGTTGCTTTGTTTGCAGCAGCGGGGTGTTTGCGCCTATTCCCTCGATAAGGTGATTGATGATGAAGCTGGCGTATGCAGCTACTCGGGGCGATCGATTACGCCGCGACAGGCGGCACTTGGTACTGGGCTGGAAATTGATCACATCATCCCGCACAGCCGATGCGGTGATAATTCGCTGAACAATAAAGTGCTGTGTACCATCGAAAGTAATCGTGACAAGAAAAATCAAACGCTGCGCGAATGGTGGGGCGATGATTTTGATGATCGAATCAAACCGATGCGAAGTTTTGAAAACGCAAAGCCGCCGCACAGTGAGTACTTCGAGGGGCGTGACTATTCAAGGAAGTGGAAGAACCTGTCGGCAGAGAAAGTTCCCAAGCAATGGAAGGGGAGCCAACTAACGGACACTGCCTATGCAGCGCGAGAAGTTCAAGACTATTTGGAATCCGCACTCTGGCCGAACGAACCATCCTTTCGCGAGGGTGGCCGCCGTCGCATTTTCGTGACGCGAGGTGGGCAAACTGCAAAACTGCGCCGTGACTGGCAACTTTACCGGCAATCCGATCCCAATGAGTTACCGCCATCGCCTGAGCAGCGCGCTAAGCAGGAAGCCAAGAATCGTGGTGATCATCGCGAACATGCGTTGGACGCCGTCGTGATTGCTTTGACCAGCGAAAGCCGATTACAGACGTTGGCAAAAGAAGTAAACGCGCACAACGACGCTTGGACCGATGCGCGTCGCAATGGTGAACGTCCCAAGAAGCTGAAGCGATCTCCGCTTTCGCCGCCCTGGAGCGATGTCCGCGCCTTTCGTGCGCAAGTGCTTTCGCTCATCTATCCCGACTTCGCAGGCAAGGCTTCAAGCGACGATCCTCCATCGCCGCTTGTCGTTTGCCACCGCCCAATTGGACGAAAACTGTCTGGTAATTTGCACGAGGAAAGTTTGTTCGGTCCAGTGCCTTCTGTTGCAGACGGATTTCGTGCAAAGAAATCGATCAACGAATTGTCTGCGGCCCATCTGCGATTACCTGTTCCAGAGACGCCCTCGCAGTCCATCGCCCGATTGACCGACCGCTATCTAAGAAAAGACAGCAGCCTTTCGAAGCAGGATGCCAGGAGGAAGGCCAAAGGTATCGTTGAAGGCAAAGGGTTTGTCCCACTTATGGTTGATCCGCCTCCTGGAAAGAGTGGGCTGATTCGCGATATTGGACTGCGGCATGTGTTACGTAGACGGGTTAGCGAGCGGCTTGCAAAGCTTGGGATTTCGCGAGATGCGGATAGTTTTACCGCTGGCGATCTTAAGAAAATGCTGGCGGATGATTTTGGACCTTTTGCTCACGACTCAGGAGTTCCAATCAAATCCGTTAGCCTCTTGCGAACGATGAAGGGGCCAGTCGTCGTACCACGCCGAGTGTTTGACTACGAGACGATGATTTGGGAAGTGATCAAGGATGACAAGGCGTATCGCGCGCACGTTGGTGGCAACAACCACCATCTCGAAATACGGGAAAACGCACGCGGTCGATGGTCAGGGTCGGTTGTCTCGATGAAAGAGGCGTCCGATCGAGCGAAAAAACTCCATGTTGATCCGGTGGATCGTTCGAGCGATGCTGTACGGGGCCAATTCATGATGTCGCTTGCGATCGGCGAAATCGTCTTCATGAGAGAAAAGGGAGAAGACGGAGAGCCAGGCCGGGCTGGGTATTTCGTTGTCGTAAAACTTGACGGTCGAAAAGGAAGAGAAACGGCGGAGTTTTGTGCGCACTGGGACGCTCGACGCGCGGTGGGCGAAAAGGATGACGACAACCAATTGATCGCAGGTACCAAGCGTAGAACCTTTCCGGTTTCACCTGCTCAGATGCAAGACCTAGCCCCGCCGGGCCATGCGACTCCAGTGAAAGTGATGATCACGCCGCTGAGCGATGTATACGTCGTTGAACCGCATGTGCCGCTGGATGTTTCCCAAAACGACATTGATCCAGCTGTCATTGAAATCGCGCGTGAAGGGCTGTCGGCTCGCCGATCACGGGATCCAAACGATAAGTCTCGCCGTCGCAGGCATGGTTCGTGGTCATGGATGCGAGCCAAACTCGAAAAAGCGGGCAAGAAACACCTTGCACCACAGCTTTCTGCCGCCACACGCATTCTCAAAGACGAACCCGAGGCTAAATAGCGACGGTTTCTTACAAACGAACATTTGTTCTTATATCAGCTGCTGCCTTCTTTCGTGCAATTGCGTTCTTGCGAACTAAAATCGTAGAGCGTCAAGTCAAGGATGATCGTTCTTGTTCGAATGCGAGGGCAGAATTTGTGCTTAAACGCACCATCGAAATCAGCTCACAACGTACGCATCTCTCGATGCGACAAGGGCAATTAACGCTTACCCGCGATGGAAATCCAATCGCCAGTGTTCCATGTGAAGACTTGGGGACCGTGATCGTCGATCAGCCGCAAACGACCTACACGCATGCAGTTTTGCGTGACCTTGCCAGCGGTGGCGGTTCGCTGGTTGTATGCGGTCATGACCATCTGCCCGTCGGGCTTCTAATTCCATTCGGCAACCACTGCCAAGTGGTTCAGCGCATCAATGAGCAAGTGGACGCGACCGCGCCAACGAAAAAGCGGATCTGGCAGCAACTGATTCGCGCCAAGATCAAGGCGTCCGCAACAGTCCTCGATCCGTCACCAGTCGCATCACGTCTTCGCGCACTTGTCTCCCACGTTCGTAGTGGCGACCCAACGAACGTCGAAGCGCGCGCGGCAAAGCTATTCTGGGCGAACTGGCTTCCCGCTGACTGCGAATTTCGTCGAGACCAAGATGGCGACGAATTCAATGGGTTACTGAACTACGGTTACGCCATCGTTCGAGCGCTATTGGCTCGCGCGATCGTATCGGCTGGATATTTGCCCGCGATTGGAGTTCATCACCATCATCGTTCAAACGCATTTTGCTTGGCTGATGATTTGATGGAACCACTACGCCCCTTCGTCGATACTATCGTTCGCGATCTTCACCAGCACGGTTTAGGTGAAGTCAATCGTAAAACGAAGCAGCAATTGCTCGAACTGCTAACGATGACGGTTCGGTTGGGCGAAACATCAGGGCCATTGAATGTCGTCATTCATCGCTATGTCAGCAGTTTCGGCGATTGCCTTCGCGGCGAGTCAAAAACGCTTCAGGTCCCCATAGCCATCGACGGCGAAGGGACAAAGCAATCATGGAACTAAGTGGGTATCGTAGTATGTGGACCATCGTGATGTTCGACCTGCCAGTCGATACTCCTCAATCCCGAAAAGAGTACACTTGGTTTCGGAAGCACTTGATGCAAGACGGTTTCTTCAAACTTCAGTACTCTGTCTATGCTCGTCCTTCGCCCAGCAAAGAAACCGCCAACGTGCATATCGCCAGAGTCGAACGTTGGCTACCACCTGGCGGCGAAGTTCGAATACTAGAGATGACGGACCGACAATACGAATTAATGAGAATTTTCTGGGGTCAAAAGCGTCGTCCACCTCCACAAACACCAAAGCAACTTGAGTTTTTCTAGCACGCAAATTTGCCGCAACCCGTTCGCAAGAAAAGCCTTACAGATGAGGTAGTGTATCCGACCTCAGCCTGCGACCAATCCGCAACCCGGGCGTTTCACCATCGTTGCCCGGCGTCAGTGTATCCGACCTCAGCCTGCGACCAATCCGCAACAGCTTAACAGGACCTCTACAAAAGCTTAATAGTGTATCCGACCTCAGCCTGCGACCAATCCGCAACTCAATGATGTCGTTGTCGTCGTCAGGAGGGAGTGTATC
>CAYUGI010000010.1:6477-56112 GCA_964444105.1 uncultured Pirellulaceae bacterium | reverse complement strand
AATGGACCGCAGTATCACCGGCGGCCCCCAAGGCAGTCGCAGCGCTGCGCAGTAGGGTAGTCGTTACTGGAAATGTCCTAACGACAAAACCACAAGCGGTTACGGAAAGCTACTTGGTTGAAAGGAAATCAGCGTTTCCAGTTGCCACAGAGTCCACCTGGACCAGACGTGTCACTCGCCGAGTGCTATGATTGTGGCATTGGTCCAACCCGAGAATAAAAATGAGCATTCAACAAGCAGAACGGAACGCAATCCTGGGTGCATCGACAGTTGCGGACTGGTTCCTTTGCCGTGCGCGGCAGGCGGGAGCGGTGTTGACTCCAATGAAACTGCTCAAGTTAGTTTACATTGCACACGGTTGGTATCTTGCGGAAACCGATCGTCCGTTGTTTGGGGAGCCCGTTGAGGCGTGGCGTTATGGGCCTGTCGTACGAAGCCTTTACGAACGTTTCAGTGTGCATGGTAGCGGGCCGGTCACGCAGCGGATTCATTGCCCTGATGTTGACGATGATGTCCATCGCACGATGGAAATTGTATGGAACGAATACGGGCCGATTTCTGCGAGAGACTTGTCACGAATGACACATCAACAAGGAACTCCATGGCAACGTGTGTTTTCCGACGGTGCAAACAACGTCATCGCACCCACAACGATTCGAGACCACTTTCGCGAGTTAGCAGAACGAGCGAAAGAACGCGTCGAGAAGGAAGTCGATGTCTGATCCGCCTGGGAGCGATCCCGAGGCGCGACGAAAAGCTGCCGAGCCGCCTCCGCCAGGAACTCCTACATACAGTGATCTGGTGATCCGAGGTGTCGTCCGAGATGAACTACAGCAAGTTCATTCGAATTTAGGCGATCCGAACGAACTTGACCCGGATGAACAAATGGGGGCGGACCTTGACCGCGACGCGGCGAGCTATGATGCCCGCCAGCATCCCGTTGTAAAAGTTGTCTTGACTTCGGTCATCGGAATCGGCCTACTGATTATTCTGCTCTCACTTGCTTTTGATCGATCCGATCAGTCTAGGCAAAATGAGTCGCTGGCGTTGAATAGCGATGGCGAGATTGCAGTGACTGCATGGTATTGGCCTTCACGATACTTACACGTGATGACGGAGGCCGATTGGACACAATTGCATTCGGATTTAGAATCTTCGTTGATCGGACTGGGGTGTGAGTTGATTGTAGGAGCCTCAATGCTCTTTCTGTTCATTCAGCGGATCTACAGCGAGAAGGTTTTGCGGAAGCAACTTTGGGTGCTGTGGCTTGCCATTGGGTTCGCCGGGATGATAGCGATGTTGGGGTATCTTGTTTGGCCCAACGTATGGGCGGGACTACTTTGGTCCGCTTCGATCGAGATTGTGGGATCGGTTTTGTTCTTTGCCGTAGTCGATGCTGTCATCGATGCGCTAAAAGAAAACAACCAGCAGAACCGCAATTGTCAGAATACGAACGCCTGACTCAAAGGGAACGAAGGTCTTGTCGGGGCCAATCGAATCGCTCATTTGATGCCCCCATTAACCTCGCTTGTCGAACGAAGCGAGAAACGATTTCATGTGCGGAGGAATCTGGCAGGCATTTTTGGGGCCGAAGAGCTACTTGTTCTAACTGCTGGTTAACCTAGCGCGAAACGAACCGAGCCAAGGTAGAATCTACGCCTCTCCTGGTCAGACTCTTTCACGCGATACCACCAACATGATTCGAATCACTTCCCTTTTGTTTTTGACGACGCTTTTCTTGGCCGTCCAGACGCACGCTGCTAAGCCCAATATCGTTTACATCTTGCTGGACGATGCTGGTTACGGTGATCTGTCTTGCTATGGGCAGCAGAAATTCAAAACGCCTAATATCGATCGTCTTGCCAGCGAAGGAATGAAGTTCACTGATCACTACAGCGGCAGCACGGTTTGTGCGCCGACGCGTTGTTCTTTGATGACAGGCATGCACACTGGGCACACCTATGTGCGCGGAAATCGCGAAGTCAAACCGGAAGGCCAAGCAGCGATGCCGGCAGAGATCATTACGATCCCGCGTTTGCTTCGCGATGCAGGTTACAAGACGGGTGCGTTTGGGAAATGGGGGCTCGGTGCGCCTGGTTCATCGAGTGATCCGGTTGAGCACTTCGATGAATTCTATGGATACAACTGCCAACGCGAGGCACACAATTACTACCCAACACATTTGTGGCATAACGAAGAACGGGTCCCGCTGGATGGGAAGACTTACACAGCGACCTTGATTCACGACAAAGCGATTGACTTTATTCGCGAAAACAAAGACGGACCTTTCTTTGCCTTTTTGCCGACCACGATTCCGCACGCGGCGATGCACGCACCGGAAGAATTCAACGAGCCGTTTCGCAAAAAGTTCTCGCAGTTCGAGGATGCGATTGGCAAGTACAGCGGTCCCGAAGTCAAGAATCCGATTGCGGCGTTCGCAGGCATGATGACATTGTTGGATGAACAGGTCGGTCAAGTTTTGGATGTATTGAAAGAACTGGGCATCGATGACAACACACTTGTGATGTTGACCAGTGACAACGGGCCGCACAAAGAAGGCGGGCACGATCCGGTGTTCTTCGACAGCAATGGACCACTGCAGGGATTCAAACGCGATCTCTACGAAGGCGGTATCCGTGCTCCGCTGATGGCACGCTGGCCTGGAAAGATCAAGGCAGCCAGCGTTAGCGATCATGTTTCGGCACACTGGGACATGTTGCCAACGTTCTGCGAATTGGCAGGAGCCGTCGCGCCCGCCGACACCGATGGTGTGTCGATGGTGTCGGAATTGATGGGCAATGCGAAATCGCAAGCAGCACATGAATACTTGTACTGGGAGTTTTATGAACGCGGTGGAAAACGCGCGGTACGGTTCGGTGACTGGAAAGCGGTGCAATTGAATTTGAACAAAAATTCCAACTCGCCGGTGCAGCTCTTTCACCTTCCCAGTGACGTTGCCGAGACCAACGACGTCGCGGAAAAACACCCGGAACTCATTCAAAAAGCAAAGAGTTTTTTCAAGGAGGCGCATGTGCCATCGCCGTTCTGGAAATTTGGCCCTCCAGCGAAGAAGAAAAAGAATGTACGAAAACAGTCAGCAGCTTAGTGCTTCGTCTGTTTTTCATCGCAGAGGCTTTTTTTGTAAAAACAGCGACCCTCTTTTGAAGGCAGATATCTGATGATTGCAAGCAGCCTGTTGGGACTCTCCCTGCTTATCGCGACTGCGAGTTTTGCGTTAGGCGTTTTTGTGGCGTACGCGTTGTGGGGTTATCGCTACTTTGAAGTCCAGGATCTGGAGGCATCCGTCACCATTTCCCGGCGCAAAGCGTTGGCTTTGCGCGAGGAGCAATCACGCCTGCATGCGCGGCTGCATGAGGCTTAGCCTCGATCCACTGCTGCATCTTTACGAATAACTTTCAATGCTGGGCTCGGTTTCATGGCGATTCAACAACTTTACGATTCTCTGTCACCGCTGGGCTTCTATGCATTGATCGTCGGTGTCGCGTTCCTGTTGGGCCTGTTTCTGGGTTGGTGTTTGTGGTGGTGGAAGTCGCGGCAATTACAGCAGACGCAAGAACTTTCCAAGGCAGCGAATGCCGAAGTCGATCAGCTGCGCAAAGCCAATGGCGAATTGACGGCACGAGTTGAACAGGCCGAACAAGGAAGTCGAGCGGCAGCGGCAGGCGTTGCAACAGTCGCAGGCGATCGGCACGATGCCGGTGTGCAATCTGGCGAAAACGGCGTGTGGATCCCCTTGGACGAATCTGCTGCGTTGGAACCTTTGCACTTCGTCGATAACCATTTTCCCGACACGGATTGGTCCCGAGTGGACGGTGTCGATGAAAAGTTGTCTGGGCAACTGGCGGTTCTGGGTGTCCGTAACGAGCAGCAGGTGCGTTCGCTATCACCAGCCGAGCGTCGGGTTTTCGATGCGAAATTGGCTAGTAAGGGTTTGAGCTGGCCGTGGAGCAAGGAAGATTTGGGGCATCAAAATGTGTCCGAAAACATGCGGGGAAACGCTGCCGGGATAGCCGGCGCTGGAATTGCCGGCGCTGGAATTGCCGGCGCTGGAATTGCCGGCGCTGGCGTAGCAGCAGGGATAGCTGCAGTAGGTCTGTCAGATTTGGGGGACGACGAATCTGATCAGCGGAGTCTTGCAGACGGCGACAGTGCTGCGATCGCGGCGATGCTGCAATCGTCAGGCGTCGTGGGTGAAACACTCGATTGGTCCAGCGTCGATGGCGTCAGTCCTGCGATGGCTGATGAGCTGGGGCGATTAGGGATCGTCAACCCATCTCACGTCGATGCGATGTCGCCGGAACAGCGAACCATTTTCGACGCCGCGCTGGCTACCAAGGGCCTTCATTGGCCGAGTGATTCGGGCCTTGCGCTGTCGCCAAGGGATCAAGCCTCGGTAGGTGATCACGGCGAACTTGCTGATTCGGAGAGTGCGGCGGTAGCGGCGATGTTGCATCTGCCGGAGGTGGAAGGCGCCGAAGTCGATTGGTCTACGGTCGATGGCATTCAGCCGGAAATGGCGAAAGAGCTGCAACGATTAGGCGTGAAGAATCCATCGCACATCGAATCGCTCTCCAACGAACAACGACAGGCCTTCAATGCCACTTTGGCTGCGAAAGGGCTGCGTTGGGACGATACTGCCGTATCCAGTGCAACGTCTACAGCCAGTGCTTCGGGCGGCAATGATGGGATTTCGCCAAAGTCCTTGCCGGCAACGAAAACGGATGAAGCGTCGTGGTTTTCAAAGTCCTTTCTGTCCAAAACTAACCGGCTCCAACCGCCGCCGAATTCTGCCTTCGGTGACGGAGGGACACATTTGCAGACGTTTGCAGCAGCGATGAGTGATCCGAGCGCGGCGGACCACCTGCGATCATCAGGCATTGCGACGCCACAGCAGTGGCAGAATCTTTCGCCACCACAACGAGCCGCTATCGAGTCGCAGTTGCAGGCAAAAGGCATCACCCTGGGCCAACCAAATCAGGGGGACCACGATCGCGATGATAATGCTGAAGGCGAAACGGATGGCGATTGCGAATCGGCCATCGCCGCTGCGGGCCTGGGCGGGATTAGTTTGGGCGGGGTTGATTTGCGTGCGGCAGAATTGGCTAAGCAAGGTGCTGAAGACAGGTCGGATGCCACTTCAACAGTTGGGGAAGACTCGGCGAGTGGTCGCGAACCAGCTGCCGCGATGTCCGATCCTAAGGAAGACGAGACTGCTAAGTTAATTGCTTCGCTGAAATTGCCTGCCGCGGTAGGCGAGAAAACAAAATGGGATGCTGTCGAAGGCATCGATGCATCTTGCGCTCACGAGCTGGAACGCTTGGGGATCCACAACGACAAACAGCTGCAAGAGCTTTCAGCAGATGAACGCGAGCGACTTCAACAGCATCTCGCTTCTCGCGGCGCCGAGACAGACGTTGGCCAAGTGATTGACCGGGTTTCGTCGCAAAGGATGTCTCCCGAGTCTTCTAGAGACGAATCGTCCGCGAGCACGTCAGGCGGAGCCAGGATATCGGGTTTCTCATCGGGGACTGGACTGTCGGATGAACGTTCTTCACAAAGTGGAGTGCAAAGCGGGGCGGCGGGAAGCACCAGCGATACGCCTTTTGGCAGCGGTCCAACTGGTATGGGGTTGGAGGGTAACGACGGTTACAACACGCAGCGGTTATCGGACTTGGTCAGTAGTGATGCTCAGGGAAACACCCAAGGGAATCCCAATGAGATTCCGGTCTTTTCGACTACCGTTCCTCGCGTCAAAGACGACTTGACGTTGCTAGATGGAATCAATGCCATCGAAGCCGAAGAGTTGCATCAGATGGGGATACACAATTTTGATCAGCTGCATGATCTTTCTGATGATGATCGACATCGGTTGAAAGCATGGTTTCGTCGCCGAGGTTGGTATTTGGACATGGATCAATGGCGGATCGCGTCCGAAGGCAATACGCTGAATCCAACGTTGGAAGATATTCAAAAGAAGGCGTTCGAGGTCTATCAGTATCGTGATCGCGAAGGGCGACACGGGGCAGAAAACACCGACTGGGAACAGGCCGAGTGGTCGTTGCGTGGCAATCCTATTTTCGACTATGGAGTGCCACATCACGTGGACTACTTTGTCGAAGCGGTCGATGGAATCACGCCGACGGCTTGCGACGAACTGTATCGAATGGGCCTTTACAATCTGCAGCAAATCCAAGCTCTTGATCTAGATTCGCGTCGTTTGCTGACCCGCTGGTTCGCAGGTCCGCGATTCAAGGTTGATCTGACGTCTGCTTTCGGATGGCTTAGTTCACTCGAAACGGTGCCGCAGGACAAAGATTTTGGGTTCGTGTTTACGCAACGCCCCGAAAAAATCGATGACCTGTCGGACATCAACGGCATCGGTCCGGCAACCGAGCGTGACTTGAATCGGATTGGAATTTTCCATTTCAATCAGATCGCGCATTGGAGTGAATCGAACATTCAGGCCGTTTGCGAAACTCTCAATTTGGGTGATCGGATCGACGAAGACTTGTGGGTCGTGCAGGCGCAGCGGCTGGCGGGCCACGCAGAGTAGCAGTCACGCTCCGCCGTGACGCCCGCTTGCGGTTCTAACGATACGTCATTGCAACTAGGTGATTGCTTGAGGCAGGCGGCACAAGGGACTGTGCCTGCAACGTTTTTGTAGCAGGCAGACTCCGTTCTGCCGCCCGCCGGCGGTTCTCGCTTTTTCGGCGCGGCGATCGAAGGGATTGCTTGAGGCAGGCGGCACAAGGGATTGTGCCTGCGACACTACCGACCGAGTCCGTAGACTGTAAACGGTGCCCACAGTCGCGGAGATTCAAATTGGTCACGATTGATCAAAGTGGCTTTTCTAAGTGCGGCGGCAGTGGATTTTCCTTCGCCGAGTGCTTTGTAAAAGTTGACCATCATCACGGCGGTTGCTTTATCGGAAACGGGCCACAGCGATACGACAGTCGTTGGGACGCCCGCCATCATGTAGGCCTGAGAAAGACCCGTGATGCCTTCGCCAGTGATTTCGCCGCGACCGGTGTCGCAGGCACTCAGTACGACCAAGTCGGCGTTGAGTTTCATTCGCGTCACTTCACGTACCGTCAAAAATCCGTCTTCTTCCGGTGACGGCGCCAATGCGATTGCCGATAGATAGCTACGTGAGAATACATCGGCCGATTCCAACAAGCCGTGCGTGGCCAAGTGAATGACTCTCGCATTTTTCATTCGCTCGCTGACCGCCACCTCGGTCGCTGCTTCGCCGATGATTGGCTGGATACCGAACAGATCGGCGATAGCCTTGGCTTCGATCTCTGATCCGGGCAGATCGTTCAATTCAGTGGGTGCCTCATCAGGTCGAGCCAAGTAAGCTGGCATGGACGGGTTTCCGACGACCAGCAACTGATCTTTTGTCAGCTTGGTTGCTGGTTTTGAGCGTGCGGCGGCCAGGCGAAATGTCTCAATCGATGGCGAGGTCACCAACGTGTGCTTGTCGATCAAGTGATTTCCCCGGTCGTCCATCAAAGCGGCAAAAGGAATCGCGAACAGTTCGGCTTGCGGCATGACGACAACCAGCTCTTCGGGGTCTTTGGGAAGACGCGAGCTGATGGGCTCCACTAATAATTGGTGCAGTTTACGGCTTGTTTGAGTGAACGACTTTGCTTGCTCTTGTTTCGCTTGGCCAATGCGAGTCGGATCCGTTTCGTCACCTGCCTTCTTGCTAGGCAAAATCGCCGAACGAAAGTCATTGACCATCTGTGCAATATTCTGGTCTCCATCCAAATCGACGATTTCGTTGGTTACTTCTCCGTCGGGCGTGACAACCCAGATCAATAGTTTGTGCGGGTTTCTTAGGTTGCTGGATAGCGGCAGGAGTGCGCGAGGTACGGCATCGACAGGATGGGCGACCGCATACTGAATCAGCGTGGCGCCGGTTTGTTTGGCAACGTCGCGAATCGCTTCGATCGTAAGTTCTTCGGGGGCCGCTTGTTGATCGACCTTGAAGTTCTTGCGCATCGCGGCAGCTTGAATTTGTCCTCGTCCGCGTTCAGATTCCACCAACGCAGCTTCAACATCTCCTTTGGCGATCAGTGCTTGCTGCCGGACACTGCTGATCGACGATCCGATCGTCGAAAAGCCTGCTTTGGTTTCGCCACCGGCCATGGCCCCTGTCTTGGCAACGTTTTCAATTTGTTTCAGTGTTGCCTTATACGTTCTTTCTGCTTTCGCTGCCGCCTTAGTTGCTTTGTCCGGTTCGCCTGACATTAGGTAATAGTGAGCGATCGTGACTTCGTCGCTCATCGTCATCGAACCACCGTATTGAAAGCGAAGCAAGAACGGGAGCGACTGTAGTTTTGAATTCATAGCGGTCTTGGTGATCTTGATCGCCTTTTCAAAGTCTCCCGCGTCAGCAGCCAGTAGAGCGGAGATTCCTTGAAGGTATCCTTTCTCGTAGCCTTCGACTTTTGGTACCGACTGATCGATCAGTGATTGGACCGCGTCGTAGTCTTCCAATTGCATGAGGGCAAACGCCAGAGAGTTTCGCGCTATCATGGCAATGGAGGTGTCATTGTTTTTGGTGGCTTCGTCCAACTGCGACGTGAAAATGTTCTTGGCGGTTTCATATTCCCCCGTTTTCATGCACGCATCGCCGACTCGGCCGCTGCAAATCGATGCCAGTGCTGTGTCGCCGTTGTTGAGCGCCAACTGCCTAGCCTTCTTCAACGCAGGCATGCCCAGGTCGAACATGTTTCCCATCATGCATACTTGGCCATACTGTTCCAGTGATTTGGCCTCTAGTGCGCTGCCAGGATGGGTCTTGGCAACACGGGCATGGTAGTCGTGCAAGAGTTGAATCGATCGCACCAGGTCGCCTGATTGAAGCAATGCTTGCCCCAGTTGCTTCAATATGACCATTTCGACTTCTGGATTGCTGGAGTTTTCTTCCAGCAAATCCATTATGAACTGATTGCCTGCGTCTTCGTCCAGCTTGTTCATGATCTGCAGGCCAATCATCACGGGCGTCTCGATCGCATTGGCCGTTCCCAGCTGACGGGCGATCGAAATGGCTTCGTTGATGGATTTGCTGGCGTCATCGGTGCGACCGGCCTGCATCTGTTGTGTCGCGATGCTGGTTAGGTATGTCAGCAGGAGTGCAGAGTCTCCTTGCTGCCGAATCGAAGGGAGCATTTGTTCCATCTGGGATTGCTGTGCCATCGCCTGTGCGGGGCAGAAACCGCCGATCAACACGGCACAGATTGGAAGCAAAAAAAGGCGGGCGAAACTGCGCAGGGTCGAAGTCAGCATAGCGGTGCAAAGATGTTGGTATGATTCGGAGCCGAACAGGTAGGATTGATAGAACAACGCTCATCAAGGGTCAGTGTGACAAAAATTCTTGAGTCTGACGATATTTCTGGCCCAATCGCCGCGACGGCGCCCTTGGCAAGGTCGCCGGTCATTGGCTTTCTACTGCGAATCGTCCTGACGGTTTCGATGTTGTTGATTGGTGTTGTGGCGTTCACCACTGTCGCGACGTGGATCGCGACATCGAATTGGTTGGCGGATTTGTGCGCCAATTTGCGTATCCAACAGGTGATCGGTTTGTTTGGCTTGTCTCTGGTTTTCGCGTTGTATCGCCGTTGGCGATGCTTAGCGTTAAGCATCTTGCTTGTGATTCTGCACCTGCCCTCGTTTGGGAATTTAGGTGTGGCTGAGCCTTCTGTTCCGCCGCGGAAGCCCCGCCTCGTTGTGATGACTGCCAATGTTTGGACACCCAATCGACAGCATGATGCGATTGCAGAGCAAATTCACCAATCGGACGCGGACGTTGTCGCGGTTTTGGAATTGGGAACACCGTTGCATCAATATTTGGAAGACAAGTTGGTGATGTCGTACCCTCACCAGTTCGCATTTCCACAAGACAATGGGAATTTTGGGATTGGTTTGTATTCCAAACATCCGTTAGCTGACACGGAAGCGTTTACGCTGAACATCGGTAGCATCTTGACGCTGGCTGCGACCGTCGAAGTAAGCGCTTTGAAGTACCGGGTGATTGCAACACACCCATTGCCGCCGATGGGAAAAGAAGGATTTGCGAATCGCAATGAGCACATGAGAGATTTGGCTGAGAAGATTCGTTCGCAGAAAAATTCTTACAGCGATTCTCCCATGATCGTCATGGGAGATTTGAATCTGACACCTTGGTCGCCACTCTTTGATCGATTCGAAGCTAATTCCAAACTGCGTCGAGCGACTTGTGGGCTGGGGATCACCCCGACTTGGTACTCGCACTCCGGCGGTTCGTTTCCGTTTGGGTTGGTGCTGGACCACGTGCTGATCAGCGACGATCTCGATTGCGTTTCGCATCAGGTTTGTGACGCGATGGGATCAGACCACCGTGCGGTGATCGTGGGCGTCGTCGCTGCGGAATGACTGCGGAATGACTGGGCCGTAGAGAGCTAAGCGTCGCAGTGAGTGCCCTGCCCTACTCTGCCGTGTCTTCGTAGATTGGCAGGTGGCGATAGTAGACTTCTAGGTTCAGCAGATTCATCGTTGTGACGTAAAGTCGTCCGCCGTGCGGGCTCCAACGATCGGGGACGGGACTGCGTGGGTCCCAGCTTCCTGCTCGCGGACCGCTTTTGGATTGTCCTTGCAGCAGAAGTGGATTCAGGTACGCGTTCCAATTTTTCCAATGGTTGCCTCCCATGTGGAACATCACTTGAGTGGCGTAGTACCAGTAGTAGCCATCCCGTTTGGCTTGCAAGTTGGTACCCAGTTGTGGCGGATGTTCTAGCAAGTAGTCTGCCGCGGAGATCATCGCGGGGTTGTCGCGGCGCCAGCCGGAATACATTCGCATCAACATTCCCACCGCCGTCATCGTGGGAGTGGGGTAGCGGCCATGTCGTTGGCGATCAGTGTCGGGGGCATACGGATTGTAGCGATAACGGTCCGGGCGATCTTTGTTCTGCTGAGCCAGATCAAGCCAGGTGTTGATGCCTTCGTAGGTGCTGCGCGGAACTTTCAAACCCGAAAGCTCGCCACTTTTCAGCGACATCATCATCCAGCCGCTCACGCTGGTATCGCTGCTGACCTGAGGTGTGTATCGCCAGCCGCCGCGAGTTTTGTGTTGAGTGGCGACGATGTACTTCAGTGCGTCTTGGGCAGCCGAACGAAGTTCGCGATCTTGGGTCATGCCGTAAGCTTCGCTCATGGCAAGTGCAGCGATGCCGTGCGAATACAACGCAACATTTTGGTCGCTGGTGATGTTCTCGCTGCGGTACAGGTTGCCATTGCTACGTTGGTTGTCCATCAGCCATTTCAAACCACGAGATACCGTATCGGCATGTTGGTGCTGAAGGTGCGTGTATCCGGCACCTTGAAACGCCAGCAGGCAGAGTCCCGTCGCAGCCGTATTACTGCGAAGGACGACATCACCACCATGCCCTTGAAGTGACCAGCTACCGTCATCGTTTTGCGTGTTGGCCAGATACGTCAATCCCAACTCGATGGCTTCTTCGGTCGCAGGGCCAGCCATGCCCGCGGGTGACGCTGCGGAGGCGCCTTTGGTTCGCAAAACTCGTCGGTTGAAAGATTCGACCGCGGCGATTTTTGTGCCGACCGCTGTGGCTGGACCGCCGACTTTTCGTCGTGGTCGTTCGCTCTGACTCAAGTCGAACGAAGCAATCTCAGGTTGCTCGTCGCCGACCGTTACGCCGGGAGCTTTGCTAAGTGTATCGGCGAGGCCAATTGGTCCATTTTCAGCCATGACTTCAAGTGAAAGTTCCGCTCCACCAGCCATGGCCGGATTGGGGAGATCCGCCCCGCTCTGCCCTGCTGCTTCCTGCGCTCGAATGATGTCCAGCAATCCCATGCGGTCGTCAGCCGCGTCCGAAGTAGAAGAACCATCAGAGCCGGTGGAAGACACCGCGAGCGCTTCTGCGGGGGAAGGTTGTCCTGCTGGTGAAAAACCACGACCACGCTTGGCTCGGCTACTTCGTCCGGGCGATCGTCGTGCGTCACCTGCGGTGACATCCGGTGAACCAGCCTTTGCGGCAAAATCGCTACGCGAATACTCCGCACCGCCTACGCGAGATTCCGTCTCTGCTTGGGTTGCGATACCGGGTGTTGAACCGGCCGTGATCTGTGCCCCGACCGTTTCCCCCCTCCTTGTCATTGGCATGTCGATCGGCGAAAGCTGACGAGCCGCGTCTACCGATTCGCGTGCGATGGACATGGTTGGAGGTGCGGGAGCCGATCCGGCTGGTTTCGTTAGCTCTTTTCCAAAACGTTGACGCTGTTTTCGATTCAAGCCAGCGTCGCCGATCATCGGCATCGCTTCGCTGCGGCTACGCGCTGCTGGCGACATTTTCGCAATCGCTTCGGTTGGATTGGTGTTTGGAGAGGGAGCGACCGACGTCATTTCGGGACGCGATGGGGCTCGGCGAGCTGTAGATCGCTTCGGGCGATCGTTGGAAACTTGTCGTTCGGCAGGAGCTTCGTTGGCTTGTTTTGCTGAGGGTGGCCGCGGACTTGGCACCTTAATCGGTTCGGGGGTCGGCTGCGATTCGTTGCTGGATGATTCTCGCCTTGCCAATTTGCTGGGAGAGTCCGAAGGCATTGGCTGTGATGGCGTGAACTCTTCTCGCTTCATCAGCATCTTTTTCATTGGCCGCGGAGGATCGATCTCGCGTGGACGAGGCATCTCCAGTTTGGGTTCGCTCCGCTGGACCGGCGGTAGTTGCCTCTGTTCTTTCGGGATGACCCTGGAAGCCGTTTTCGTTTCGACGGGCTTGGACCAATCAGGTGTCTTGTTGGATTCTCGCGGCGCGCGGAAAAGGTGTTCGGGAATCGTCTTGCGAACGGGGGAACGTTCGGGCGTATTACCTTTGGAAACTTCAGGCAGGTACGCGGTGAAAATCACCACATTGATCGCCAAGATCAGTAACAGCAGGTGAAGGCAGACGCTGGAGAGGAATCCGATTTGCGCCGACTTGCGGAAGAACTTCGATCCGATGTTCCGAAGCAAATAGCCAAGCCCAAGTCCGAGAATTGGGACGGTTACCAAATACGTCGTCGGATTGTAGAGCCACCGCGGGTCTTTAAAGTCCAAGCCTTGTGTAACGAGATACAGCGTCAGGCCGGTCAAAGCCACCAGCGATACGTCCAGCGGCCACGTGCGATCCGATTCGATCGGCGTGCTGTCGGGACGGCGGTAGTAATGACGTGGGCTCAATGAATGCAGTTTAGGAAAGAACGTTTCTGGTGACGTGAATTCTGGCTAACTCTCGGGTCCTTCTTGTGTTGTCACGCTGTAGTCGCTGATGCCCGTGCGATTACAAACATCCATCACCGAGACAACGGGTTGAAAGGTGGATGATTTATCGGCGCGAATGACGGCGGTTTGGTTCGTTGGGTTCTCCGCGACGGCGGTACGAAGCAGCGATTCCAAATTCACTAGGTCTGTCTCTTTGCCACCGAGATAGATTTTGCCCGCCGAATCGATATCCACGACGATTTCACGCGGTTTACCGGTCATCGGTACGGCGCTGGTCGCTTCAGGCAAGACAATGTCCAAGCGGCGTTCCTCTTCCTCGAACTCGCTGGTGACCAGAAAGAAGATCAGCAACAGGAAGACGACGTCAATCAGCGGCGTCAAACTAAGCGTGCCCGCAGCGACGGATCGTTTTACTTGTACAGCCATGATCTACCGCGATTTCGCGCCTCGCTGCTTGCTGGCAAGATCATCCGCGTCGGATTGACTTAACGGTGGTGGGGCGGGCGGCGGCGTTGGCGGTTCGGAAGTTGCGCTGAGTGCCATCCCATTGGCAACGGCGACAACGCCGCCTTGCATTTCGTGCATCGATCCATCGACGTCCATTCGTTGTCGACCGGTGAATCTTGCCAAACCAGGTGCGAGATCAAAGGCCAATTGTTCGATCTGGTGGAACAGTTTGATGACGCGGTTTTCCAAATACTGAGCCAAGATCGCTGCAGGAATCGCCACGATCAATCCGGCAAGAGTTGTGACTAGCGCCGTGTAGATTCCTTCAGAAAGTTGTTCGCTGCGACTGCGGTCTGCCGTCAGTGTGGTCGACTCGTGAAACGCTACGATCATGCCCCAGACGGTACCCAGCAATCCCATTAACGGGGTCGCAGCCGCTGCGAGATTCAACCAGCGAATCGTGGATGAATAGCGATCCGCCTCACGTTGAACCGTATCGGCGGCGGTCCGTTCGATTTCTGCTAGTGGCTGTCCAGTCCGCAGCATCATTGCGCCAAAGACCCGCGCGGCTGGCGACGGATGTTCTAAGCAGGACTGATACGCGACGGCTGGATTGAACTGATGAATCGGTTCCGTCAAATCCTCTAAGTCAGCTGCGAGGGAGAGTGGCAAGACCTTGTTCTGTCGCAGTGACAAGAATCGTTCTACCGCCAGCGTCACCACCAAAATACTCATCAGCCCAATTGGGATCATGAATTTCCCGCCGCTCGCGATCAGAGAGAACAGATCAAGACGCTGGGGAGCAGGGGTGGGTTCCGTGTCAGACTCCTCGCCCGGGTCATTCATGATCGCTTGAATGTCGGCAGCATCGATATTCTGGGCTTCTTCGTCCTGGTTGCTTCCTTGTGCCCACGATGTCGTCTGATCGCACACAACCAGTGTGCTGAACGCCATGAAGCAGATCAGCAAGCTGATGCGAACAGGGGATGGTGATTGAATTTGATTCACGAAGTTTTGACCTGCATAGAGCGAAGCCACATTGGCAACGAGGGTGTCTGTTGTCGACGGTGATCGTCGATTGGCATGAAATGTTAGTGCGACTATTTCAATTCCAAGAGTCGTTCCTTGGCCTTGATGACCAGTTCATGTTTGGAATGCTTGTCCAAAACGTACTGAAAGAACTTCTTGGCGTAGTCGCGAGACTTGGTTTTTCCGTCTTCGGATCGTGCCTGTTGCATCAACAGTTCGCTGCATCGCCCCGCTTCGTAACCGCTCTTGGCTTGCCAGTTCTTGATTTCTTCAGAAGCCTTCTCTGCACCGAATCCGTACATCACGCGTTGGAATTCCGGAATCGCTTTGTCGAATTGTTTTCGACCAAAATAGATTTCACCCATCATAAAACGGGCACGAGCCGCCGTTTCGCCTCGGTACTTTTCGGCAACTTGGCCGAAGTATTGCAGCGATTTGTCAAGTTCGTCTTTCTGTTGGTAGGCGAATCCGATTTCGTAAAACAACTTGGCCAAATACTGAGTCGCGGGGAATCGCTCTTTCAGTTCGCTGTACCAGGAGATCGCATCGTCCCACTTTTTCAACTGTGCCGCACTCTGTCCGCCGTGGAACAAAATTAGTTCGCGAATTTGCCGTTCAGCCGGGTCACGAACCGACCTAGCGTTGTCGTTATTCTTTGCTATGCGTTTGCGTCCCACCTCATAGGCCTTCATCGCAGCTTGGTAGTCTGCTTTTCGGAATTGACTTTCGCCTTGCATCATGATTCCGTCCAAGGCCAGCTTGCCGTTGGGACTCTGACGGATCTGCCCATCAAACGCCTTTGCCGCCTTGTCGAACTCATCCAGTTTGAAGTACGACCATCCCAATCGGTAAAAAGATTTTTCGATCAGGCCTTTGTCACTGGATTGTGATGATGCAACCTCGAAGTTCTTTGCGGCGTCCTTCCACTTTTTTGCAGCGTAGTCTTGCTGGGCGATGAAGTAAGCGGCTTCGCCGGACGTGCTCGCGTCAGGGTAGCGCTCGACCAATTCGGAAAACTGCTTAGCGGCTTCATCCTCCTTGCCAGCTTCACGCAACGACCAGCCCAGTTCGTAGAGAACCTTGTCCATTGCCGGATACTTGGGCACTTCTTTGACAAGCCGCTTCAGCCGGTCTGCAGCGCGATCCGGTTTCTTCTGCTTTTGATCAATCAGAGCCAGCTCGTACAGGGCGTGCCCCAAGTTCGTGCCGATTGGCTTCTGCGACAAAAACTCATTCAAATCTTCAGCTGCGTCGCTAAACTCACCGTTGTGACGACTCGAGATGCCGCGTGCCAAAAGCGAAACGCCTCGGATAGGGTGCTTTTCGTAGTCCTTCAAAACCTCGTCCAAAGGCGCGATGGCCGCACGATGATTGTCTGACTGCATCAGCGACCAGCCCTTGCCGTAAAGCGCGTAAGGACGCAGCCCCGGATCCGCTTCGGAGTCGATTATCTGACTGTACAGTTTGACGGCTTGGGCGTGTTTTGAATCGCTACTCGCCATCTGGGCAAGTTTGTAACGAGCTTGATCGGCCATCCGCGGGTTCTTGGCATTCTTGGATAAATCTTCCCACGCCTTTTTCGCTTCGCCAGTTTTCTTCACGGCGATCAACGCGGTCCCCGAAAGTAAGCGAGCTTCATCGTTGCGCGGATATTCGGGAGCGACTTGGCTTACCCGCCCAAACGCAATTGCGGCCTCGCCGGGTCGTTTGGACATCATGTATGCCTGGCCAATCAACATCTGAGCCTCTGCTTTTTGGTCCGGCCTTGGCAAAGATTTGTACTCGCGTTTCAGGAGCGAGATCGTCTTGTCCGAGTTCTTCAATGCGTTGGCCGCCGTTGCAGCCCGTAGTACCCAAAGGGGACGCTGTAGATTGTCGTTGGATTTGGACTGTTTAAGAAGGTTTTCGTAAGCGATCAGCGCGGGCTCCAGTTCTCCGGTCATCAAATTCGATTCTGCTGCGATGAACTGAACATCGGCAGTAAGCTCGTTTTTGGGAAACGCCTTTAGGAATTCGCCTGACAGCTCCTTCGCCTTGTCCAGTTGGTTGGTCTGCAGTGCCGAGAAAGCAGCGCTGTAAAGGGCGCGCGGTGCCAGCGAATTTTTGGGCGCGCTGCGATAGACAGACTCAGCGATTGCAACCGAGTCGGCGACCTGTTTAGGGTCCATCGACATTGACTCGGCCAAGTCCAATTTCAATTCGATCGCGTAGTCGCCTTTAGCACCTGCGTCGAGTTGTCTCTTGGCCGTCACAACCGCTTTGGCGGCGTCTCCTTTCGCAATGAAGATACGAGCCAGCCAGTGGGCTGCTTCGGTTGAGGCCTCGGGATTCTTCTGCTTCAGAACCGCTTCAAAACGTTTGGCAGCCTGGTCCAGGTTCCCACTTCGGTACAGGCTTTGCGCCGAAGCCAACAGTGCGGTGCCAGCGTACTTGGACTTTGGGAAGTCCTTCTTCAAGCGATCGTAGTTCTTGGCGGCTTCTTCTGGCCGGCCTGCTTCTACCAACGCGAACGCTTGGCGAAAAATGGCATAGCTCTTATCTTCGTCATTGTCTGCTGACTTAATGGCTGCACTGAATGAATTGATCGCCTGGTCATATTTCTTTGCGAAAATCATTACGTCGCCGCTACGCAAATGAACGTCAGTGATCAGGCCATTGTCTTTGCAGCTACTGATGAGTTGCTGGTACGACGCTAATGCGTTTTCGGATTGATCAAGTTCTTCATAGGCGATGCCGCGGGCATACAACGCGTCGCATCGAAGGGGCGAGTCCTTGGCTTTTGGAAGAGCCAGCAACTTGTTGTAGTAGTCAATCGCTTTTTTTCGATCCCCCAACCCATAGGCAGCTTCACCGCTGTAAAAGAGAGCACGATCGAGAAACTGACTTTTGGGCTTCTCCTTGCGCAGTTTTTCGTAGGCAGCGATGGATGACTTCAAGCGACCCTTGTCGCGTTTCGGCCCGTCTCCGGCCGAAGCGTACCAGCACCATCCTTGGTTGGCTAAGCTCTCTTCACGCAGCTCGAATTTCCTATCTTCCAGAGCGTCATCGAAGGATTCGGCAGCAGCGACATAGTCAGGTGTTTCGCGTTGCATGTGGCAGACACCCAAGTAATGCGACGCCTTGGACGCTAATTCGTCATCAGCGTAGGTCTTCAGGAATTTCTGCCACGCTTCGATTGCCAAGTCGAAAGCGCCGTTGGTTTGGAAGTTGGCCGCGTCCGCATACGCGGCAATGGATTCGTCGGTTGACTCTTTTCCGCTGGCGGGCGATAGCGGGGCGAAGAGCAAACCAAACGCCACCAGTAGCACCCATGATGGAAACGGGCTTCGGCGCACTGGCAACACGCTAGGCGAAGTGGCAGCGGTTGCACTCTGAAGCGGCAGCAATCGGTGGATAGCCAGGCAATTCGATCTGAGTAGGAAGCGTTCCACGAATGATCTCTAAACGACTTGAGTGATTTCGGGCGATCAAAGCCGCGCACGGCCAAGCTCTAGTTTAGCTTCGAGCGATGTGAATCGATAGTTCGTCAGACAGTTTGCCCAATCCCTAAACCCAATCCCTAAACTCGCCAAATCACTTGTTTTGCTGCTTTCAACGGGTTTTGCCGCGGCCGAAGTTGGATCTGCCCTCATTCGCAAACACATTTGCACCAAGTCCGAACTGAAATCGGCCTCGCTCCGTACAATAACGCTCGCGGATTCTGCCTGAGTGGTCTCTTATTCGTCCGCGCTACGATTCACCCCATCGAAGAATATTGTGAACTCCCAAACCTGTCTTGTTACCGGCGGTGCCGGATTTATTGGCTCGCACCTCACCGAACGGTTGCTGGAGCAAGGGCATCGGGTGATCGCGGTGGACGATCTATCGACCGGACGCAAGGAGAATCTTGATGCTGTGATTGATCACCCGGACTTGGAATACATCCAGGGCACGGTGGAAGACAAGTCTCTGGTTCACGATGTTGTCGATCGCGCCGACCGTGTCTATCACTTGGCCGCAGCGGTGGGGGTGGCTTTGATCGCCAAGCATCCGATCGAAACAATCGAACGCAACGTTTACCCCACTCAGTTGATACTCAATCGCCTGGGTGAGCGTGCCGAGGCAGGAGACCCGGTTCCCTGTTTCATCGCCAGTACCAGCGAAGTCTACGGCAAGAACCCCAAGGAAATCTGGGCCGAAGAAGACGATTTGGTTTTCGGCGCGACGACTAAGCCACGTTGGAGCTACGGCGTGTCCAAAGCAATTGATGAATTTCTTGCCCTGGCGTTCTACAAGGAACGCAATTTGCCAGCCGTGGTGGGACGATTCTTCAACGTCGTCGGCCCGCGGCAAACGGGGGCCTATGGAATGGTGCTTCCGCGTTTTGTCGAAGCCGCGATGAGTGGTGGTGAAATCACTGTTCACGACGATGGCCATCAAGTCCGCTGTTTTGCCCACGTTAATGATGTGGTCGACGCGGTGATGCGTCTGGTTGATAAAACCGATGCGGCCGGGCGCGTTTACAACATCGGTAGTAACAAACCGATTTCGATCCTGGACTTGGCCAAGAAAGTGATCGGGCGCGTCAACCCGGAAGCCACGATCAAGTTTCAGACTTACGCCGATGCGTACGACGAATCGTTCGAGGATATCCGTCGTCGTGTTCCGTGCTTGGATCGAATCGCCGACACAATCGGCTGGTCGCCGACCAGCGATCTGGATGCGATCATCGATGCAGTGGCAGAGCACAATCGCGCAAATGCCTAGTCAGTAGAAGGCGGTGTCGCCTCTATGACCGTCTGCGGCATCAACTTTCTAGGTGTCAGCATGTAGAAAGTTGCCGCGGGCGACTGCGTTGATTCTTCGGGGTCGTAGGTCGTCGGTGACATGATTAGCAGGCTCTCGCCTTTTTCTAATTGAACGGTCGACGTGATCGAAGTTCGATTGACTTTGGGCACTTGAACTGTGGCAACGTCTTTCGCGAAGGGAAGCGTTGCCAGTCGAACGCTTTCAATTTCAGATTGTGTTAACACACAGTACAGATCGATTTTTTCGTCTTCGGTGACCTCCGCCATCAATTCCATCTGCCAACCATCATTGACGACTTCGATGATAGGTTGCATCTCATTGTTGTCCTCGGATTGAGATACGCCAGTGACAAATGGGCGTTGTGATTGGTCGCTCAGCACTGCGTATTGGCCATTGAAAAGAGTCACTTTGGGAGCTTGGGCCATGTCCGTGGCAGGCTCGCGCTCGGCACGGCTTACGAAGTACTTGGCTTGCTGGGGCGAAACTTTCACTGCAATCATTGGTAAGAAACCCGCCACTTCGTGAGTTCCTTCGATGACCGTATCGACGGCTTGCAAATCCAATGGCCGCGGGAAATGCTCCGGCAGTTCGCCGGGAAATTTGTAGGGATCGAGGTGGTTCATACCTCCGCCTTCGTTGACCGCTCGTGCGGGTAAGATTCCGCGGTGTTGCCAGTCGATTGCCGATGCGACTTTGGGGTCCGCCACGACAACGCGTGATTCAATGCTGATTTGCCATGGTCCACTTCGTGCGAAAGAACGTAGAAGTCGCTCCGTCGATTTGTGGGCTGCTTTGGTATCCTTCAAGGTCAATTTATTGTCAGTCAAACTGACGAAGCTATCGTTGGCGCCCGGGAATCCTGGGGGATGAAGGAAATAGCTTTTCAGGTTCTCTTGGGGGTTGATGTCGGGTTCTGCTGCAGCCAATTTCTCCAGCACTTTGCCAACGTCATAAGTGACTTCCAGTCTCGGTCGCTGCCGAGTTGAGACAACGAAGTCTCCATTGGGTAGTGGTTCAGCCAAGGCTGGTTCTGCGGGTTCGTCCAGCCATTCGGTTGACCAATCGAATTCGTAGTCGAGCGGAACGGGATGATATTGAACCGGTTGAGCGTCCGTCATACCGGCGAGCCCCAAGGTGAGGATTGTCATGGCCGCGATGGTCTTGGCTAGCCAATGGTTTCGACGGGAGTTTTGGTCCAGCATTTCGATGCGCCGACGGAGCCGTTTGCTGGATGAGACAAACAGTAGTCCGATCGTCGCAGGTTGTGTTTTTGCGTTTGGGGATTGAGACGCGTAGCGAAGCAGCAAGCGTCCATAGTTTGCCATGTTTGACTGTGGTAGGCGACGTGCTGCCAGGTCGTCGGCGGCTTGTTCCACGTAATGCCGCATCCGCCAAATCGCCACGTGTGCAAACGGATTGAACCAGTGAAGAGAACGAATCGCAGTCGCCAGCGTCAGTAGCATGGCGTCATGACGTTTGATGTGCGCGATCTCGTGCATCATCACCCAGTCCATCTCGTCACAGCTGAGTGCGTCGGCCGTTCCAGCGGGCAGGCAAACCGTTCCACGCCACAGGCCAAAAACCGCGGGCGCTGGCAATTCAGGGACTTCTTTGACGACAGGCCGTCGGCGTAAACCAAGGCAATTGCACGCTCGCAGGACAGCGTCCTCGATTCGTGGATCCGAAAGCGTATTGCATGTTCGCAATCGGCGAGAAAATTTGCGGTGCGAGATGAAATTGCGACTCAGCAGTCCCAGCGAAACCATCAGCCACATCAGAATGAGGCCGACTCCTACGACGACGTCCCATGTCCAGTAAGGTTCAGTCTCAGATTCGTCGATTTGATTCAGTAAACGGCCTTGGCTGAGTTGGGTGTGATTTTCCGATAACGATTGTGCCCGGAGTGTCTCTACGTACGCAGTGGCAGCCGCGCGATATTCGTCGGTAGCGTCGGCGGGCAAGATTGGTTCGGTAATCGTCTTGCCACTTTCTTTGTCTTCATAAGTGAATGTTTCAAATCGGATTGGCTTTGGTGCCGCAGGTTCCGCATCGACTGTGAACAGCTGCCATGCCATTTCGTCAACGTGGCCATGCACGCTTAGTGGTGAAGCAATCGAAATGGGCATCAGTAGGCGAGCAACGACCATCGCCCAAAGCACGCAATGAAAACGCGCTGCGATTCGTCGCTGAAAAAGAAGGTCGATAGCCAGCACTGCCGCCAAGAGTGGCAGTGTTCGCCAAGCAGCGGTAACCAGTAGAGCCAGGGCGTAACCCGCCGTTTGCAAGAGTAGATCAATCATTCCTTTGACTTCCCTTTGTTCGAGTCTTTTGAATCCAAGAGGTCTCTTAGCTGTTGGACGTCGTCGTCCGAGAGCTTTGAAGTTCTGACCAAATGCAGTAGGGCCGGCCCAGCTTCTCCGCCAAAAACACGTTTTAAGAAAGAGCGGCTCGCTTTGCGTACGCATTCGCTTCGCCGCACAGCAGCGCGATACAGGAACTTCTTGCCGGCCTGTTCGTGCGACAAGGCTCCTTTCTTAACGAGTCGGTGCAGCATTGTTTTGACGGTCGCTGCAGACCAATTGTTCTTATGGGCTAGCTGGTCGATGACCGTTTTCGCGTCGATGGGTTGCGAGTGCCAAATCAGGTTCATCACAATCCATTCACCTTCTGAGATTTGCATGCTCAGACTCCTTTTTTGATTACAGCTGTAAACAGTTTACGTCTGTAAACGGTTTGGCGTAAAGAGCAGTTCGCGAACTTGGCTGGGCAGCGCGTACCTCGCCGCTCGGCTTTGAAATTCTGTAGGGTGGGTCAAGGAGCTCTGGCGACGCTGACCCACCAATGCAAACACACCCAGGAAAATGGTGGGTCAGCGTGGCTGTCGCCACTCGTCCCACCCTACATTTTCAAAAAATCACGAGCTAGGTGCGGCTCTAGCTAATCCAAGGCTGGTCACTATGATTGCCGCAGAGGTGCAGTCAGTCGCCCTGTGCCATTCCTAAGTCTTGCGAGAAGTTCCGTGGCCAAGAAAAAGCGTATCCCCCACAAATTCCATCCATGGATCGACGCTCGCAAGCGATTCAAGCTCTCCGACGCCCACATTCAGATGGCGCGAGAATTGGGGCTCAGTCCGAAACGGTTTGGACGCTATGCAGACCGAACGAAAGAGCCCTGGAAGTTGCCGTTGTCTGAATTCATTGACTCGTTGTACCTGAAGCAGTTCGGCAAGGAGAGGCCAGACGAGGTTCGTACAATGGAAGAAATCGCGGCCGCGCACGTTGATAAACGAGCCGCTCGAAAGGCTGAGAATCTGAAGGTCAGGAAAGACGCAGAGGCTGAAGAAACATCCTCTGAAAAGGAAACCGCTGAAGTTGAACTTCCCTGCGAAGACGTTACGAGCGAGGAGCCTGGCTCGAGCAAAGCGACAGGTAGCAAGGCCGCTGAAGCCGAGCCCCCTAGCGACGAGCAGACTGTTTCAGACTGATTGCTTGTACAGTTTGATCAAGCGATCTTGTCTCTTTTTTTGCGGCACGGCAGAAGATCTGCAACAATCAATCGCTGGATGCCATGGGTTATTTTTCCAGCGGGGACCTCTTCGATGAAAGCCTGTCAGTCTACAAGTCTGATCGTTTGCTGCTGTTCGATTCTCTTGCCCGGCTTGGTTCTAAGCACACCGAGCTTGGCTGACGAGCGAGAAGCGTCGCCGGAAGCACCTCGTGAACCCCTCGCGATCGAGTTGCTGAAGATGGATTTGGATGCAGCGAAATCGACGTTGAATCGTCATGACTTGGATGATGATCGTTCGCTGAGCAAAAACGAATTCGAGCGTCTTGGTTGGCAGGGCGACGAAGTCAAGCGTTTTGATCTGAATCGAAGCGGCGACTTGCCATACATCGAAGTCGCGTTGAAGCTGGGCGATAAACGGATCGATGATGGGATTGTGCAGATGGATGACACGTTGGCCCAACGTTACACAGCTCAGTACGATGCGAACCGCGATGGCAAGCTAAGCTTGGAAGAGTTGCAAGAGAATGTGTTTACGGATCAGCTGGATGCGTTTGATCGAAACAGTGATGGCGAATTGAGTTCCGTTGAACTCCTCCGCGGTTTGGCATTTGAAAGACGATTTCGTACGGAACTAGGTATCAAGGGATGCGATCAAGGTGGGGCGATGAAGCTTATCAATCGCGGGGATCAGGACGGCGACAAGCGTATCGACGCGGATGAGTTGCCTGCGACAGGGTTGGCGAGCAAGACGATGGATTTGGATCGGAATGATGATGGAAAACTCACTGTTTCTGAACTCGCTGAGTGCCTGGCGTCACGGCGCAATCGCTTAGGTTTGACGCCATCAGACCAACTCAATGTTCGTTCATTGATGCGCCAGCTGGACGGCGATGGAGACGGCCAGGTGGTCGTAGCCGAATTGTTGTCCCCAAATCCCGAGTCGCCATTGAGCAAGGCAGATACGAACGGCGACGGCAAGATTACCGAATTGGAATTGGAAACAGAATTTGGCAAAACGCGAAAGGAACTCGGTTTTGACGATGACGATGCAAACCGCGCACGCGTCTTGATCCAGCGCAACGATTCGGACGGAAACCGAAAACTTTCTAAGTCGGAACTCACCGCCAGCGGAGCCGACCGGAATAGTCCGCTGTCTCCAACAAAGTTGTCTCGCACAGACCAGGACAAGGATGGCGAAATTGATGCACGCGAATTGGCAAAATCGCTGAACCTAGACAAGCAGCGAGATTGATCGGTCCGCGTCGATGAATGTCAGAAGCTGACGGGCAATGGCACTGTTGCGACTAGCGTTTGCGGCGAATGCCACCGAGCACTGCGCACATACCGAATAGCAATGCGGCAGAAGAGGGCTCTGGTACTGCAGCTACGTTTGACACGATGAAGTCGTATTCATATTGGGTGTTCAGCGCGGCTGTTTGCTGGATATAGACCGTGTACTGGCCTTCACCAAGTGGATCGGTGAAACCTTGTCCGATGAACTGGTTGTTGTTTGCGATCGTGTTGGTGGTTGGGTTGGGATCAAGCAAAATGTTCGTATCCAACACGTCACCGACCAAGAGCCCTCCAAGGAATTCGTTTCCGGAAAGGAATACACCGTTGTCCGCGGCGAAAGCCTGGTCCAGCATGTAGCCTTCGAATACTGGAAACGTGGCTGCGTTGTGGATGGCGAAGAACGAGCGAAAAGTTGTTGGGGGCGAGTCCGGGGTGTGAACGTCCAGCACAACGCTGGTCAGTTCTTGTCCGGCTGCGATGCTGAACGTGAACACATCATTGGGGCCGCTGCCGTCATTGAGGCCGCCCTCAATGCGATTCGCACCGACGTCGAAGACCCCAACATTCGTCGGAACTCCGGTAGGCACTCCACCTACGAATTGGGGCGTACCTGTATTTTGGCTGAAGTTACCGTCGACTCCCTCGACGTGAGTGATCACAGCTGCGGTGACAGGTGCTGCAACAAAGATCAGCGTCGCTAGGGCGACGCACGAGGCGAGAATTTGGCGCATGACACAAACCAAGGCGATTAGATAAGGGGAGTAGAGTTCCCTTAGACAATACTCTTGCTCGTCACGAGGTCAATCGACTTGGTCGCAGTGAACAGCATTCGCGTCCGAATTTTCGCAGCTTGACGATTGCGCACCCCTCGTTCGGTAGGGGACGCTACGCCTTTATGCTGACGTACGCCATTCGTAATGCGTGGAGGGCTTCGCCCAGCATTTTCGCTTCGTCCTCGGTGGCGTTCCCTTTGGTTTTTTCGCCCAGCATTTCAAGTGTGTCGATGTAGTGCTTGGCGAATGGTTTGTTGATTTCAGGTTTGCCGGTTGCTGGATTAGGCATCTGGCCCAAGCACGCCATCGCTTGCGTGAACAGCATTGACGTGAGAACTTCCAGGGATGCGGGCGGTGGCGATTGGGAAGGATCGCCCGCGGGCTGATCGGTTTGTTCGGCTACGTCCGCGTCACCGCTTGTCTCTTTGTCCATTGGAACGAAGTCGTCGGTTTCTGAAGCAGCTGCATCCGCTTCGGCTTTCTCAGCCTGCTCTTTCTCTTTGGCGACTTGTTCTTTCCAGTCGGTATCGACAACGATCTTCTGTTCGTCGTCGGATTCAGGTTTGTCGGAGTCAGTCATAGTGATGTGTTGGCTGCGTGGTGGTGTTTGGAGGCGTAGGAATCGTCCCGAGATAATTTTCAGTAAATGCGCGGTAGTAGGGAGTGGGCAAGGCCCGAGGCTAGCGCCATCGGCTGACATCATCTACTGTTTGGCTTGAACAGTATTTTCGTTTTCAATTCGCGTTTTGCGACGTTCGATGGCTGCTTCGACGAAACCGGCAAAGAGTGGATGCGCCTTCAGCGGTTTGCTTTTGAACTCGGGGTGGAACTGTGCGGCGACAAACCAAGGATGCTCAGGAAGTTCGACAATCTCGACCAGTGAATCATCGGGGCTCGTTCCCGCGAAACGCATCCCATGAGCTTCGTATTGCTGGCGATACTGGTTGTTGAATTCGTAGCGGTGGCGATGTCGTTCATCGACTTCGTCAACGCCGTAGGCTTTGCCGGACAAACTATGGCGATCCAGCTTGGTTGGCTGGCTGCCCAGTCGCATCGTGCCGCCCATTTGTGTGACGTTTTGTTGTTCGTCCAGCAAGCAGATCACAGGATGTTTGGTGTCTTTGTCGAATTCGCTGCTATGGGCTCCGGTCAATTCCATCGCATTGCGACCGTACTCGATCACGGCGCACTGCATCCCCAGGCAAATGCCAAAAAACGGAATGCCACGTTCGCGAGCGAAGCGAATCGCTTGTACCTTTCCTTCGATGCCACGTTCACCGAAACCGCCGGGCACTAAAATGCCGTGATAGCCGCTAAGCAAACGTTCGGCACCTTCGCGTTCGATATCGGCACTCTGGATACGACCAATTCTGATTTGAGCTTGGTGATGCATACCAGCGTGGTCGATCGATTCGTAAATCGATTTGTAGGCATCTTTGTGTTCGGCGTATTTGCCCACGACGGCAATCGAAACTTCGTGACGTGGGTTCCGCAGTCGATGCAATAGGTCCGCCCAGGGCGAAATGTCCAACGGCTTGGCGGCGGTCAGCCCTAGCTTCTTGACAACCAATTCATCCAGCTTGTTATCGACCAATGAAATCGGGACTTCGTAGATGGAGAAGTCTTTGTCTTTCTCTTCGATGACCGCTTCGACGGGCACATTGCAGAACAAGGCGATCTTTTCGCGATCGTCTCGACTGATCGAATGTTCGCAGCGACAGATCAAAATGTCCGGTTGGATACCGATTTGACGCATTTGGCCGACGCTGTGCTGCGTCGGTTTGGTTTTCAGTTCGTCGGCGGCTTTCAGGTATGGCACCAACGTCAGGTGCATGTACAAGACATTCTCGCGGCCGACGTCTTGGCCGAATTGGCGAATGGCCTCTAAGAATGGCAGGCTTTCAATGTCACCTACTGTTCCGCCGATTTCGGTGATGACCACGTCAACGTTGTCGCCACCCATTCGCTTGATGGACGACTTGATTTCGTTGGTAATGTGCGGAATGACTTGAACGGTCTTGCCAAGGAAATGGCCTTGGCGCTCTTTCTCGATCACGGACAGATAGATCTGCCCGGTCGTATAGTTGCAGTCGCGAGTCAGTTCGCCCGATGTGAACCGCTCGTAGTGCCCCAGATCCAGGTCTGTCTCGGAGCCATCATCTAGCACGTAGACTTCGCCATGCTGATAGGGGCTCATCGTGCCGGGATCGACGTTGATGTACGGATCCAGCTTCTGCATCCGAACGCTGAGGCCGCGTTGTTCCAGGAGCATTCCGAGAGAGGCGGCAGTGAGGCCTTTACCGAGCGAGCTAACGACGCCGCCGGTTACGAAGATGTGTTTGGTCATGGAAGTGAATGATAACGCGCGAAACTTTTTGCGAAAGCCGAACTGAGCTTCTTCGGATTGCGTTCTTCCAGGAATGGACTAGCGGTAGCCACAAAGAGTCACAAAAGGGCAAAAAGGGAGTTGCTTAAGGCGTCGCGAGGCGTTCGTGAGCTGTCTCTTTGAGCCCTTTGGGGAATTTTGTGGCTACTCCCGCTGGCAGTCGCAGAGGGCATTGGCAGTGAAGCTAATGCGACTGTGCTAGTCGGGCGATGAAGGCGTCCAAATCGGCTTGCGTATCGATTCCCGGAGTGGCGGAATCGACGCGGGCGACGACGATCGTTTTGCCGGCTTCGATGGCGCGAAGCTGTTCCAGTCGTTCGGATTGTTCGATTTGGCTGGGCGGCTGAGCCGCAAACCATTGCAGAAATTCGCGGCGGTAGGCGTACAGTCCCAGGTGGTGCCAGAAAATCGGGGGTTCAGCGTTGAGGACTTCAGCGGTGATGCCGTCGCGAACGTGCGGTACGACGCTGCGGCTGAAGTACACCGCCCTGCCCCCTTGGTTGCCCTGATGGTTGGCCTGCTCTGTGGAGGTTTCCGCTAAGGCCAGCACGATTTTGACGACAGAGGCATCGTTCAAAAGCGACGAGTCGCGGATTGGAGTACCCACCGTGGACATGTCTGCATCGGGAGCGTCGATCAACGCCCTGGCGACCAAGTCAATTGCTGCGGGCGAAATTTCTGGCTCGTCGCCTTGCACGTTAACGAACACATCCACGTCGGGCAGTGCTTTGGCGACTTCGGCGATTCGGTCGGTTCCGCTCGGGCAATCCGGGTTGGTCATCACCCACCGCCCGCCAAAAGAATCGACTTCATCAGCAATCCGCTGGTCGTCAACGGCAACGATCACGCCGCTAGCGACGGTTGATGCGCTGGCAGCGTCAAAGGTGTGCTGAAGGATGGATTTTCCGCGTGCTCGTCGCAGCAGTTTTTCCGGCAATCGTGTCGATGCGAGTCGGGCGGGGATGACGATTTGGCATTGCGTAGGAACGGGCATAGAGTTGAATTTAGCAGGGAATCGATGCTTTGACAGGCACGCAGCATTCTGTGTCGGCCGACGTAAGGGGATCCGGATTGCAAAGCGTTTGACAGTTTTCTGACACCGACTTAACCTCTGTCCCAACGATGCTTGGTGTTGCGGGTTGACGAGATTGTGACGTCCGCAAGAACAGGGAACTCCGGTGAAACTCCGGGACGGCCCAGCCGCTGTGTCTGATGAAAAGGACGACTAGAAATTCAGTCGCCTTTGTCCCAAACGCTTACTCTTTTTGCCATTGTTTGCGTGATTTTGCGATCACGCGAGCGAGAAGGCGAGCGGCGGGAATCATCAGTAGTCAGAAGACCTACCGCGCTATCGGACACTTCGTGATCTTCTAGGGTGAGATCAGTGTCGCAGACTGAGTCGCTACGAAGGCGACGCCGCGCGGATGAGATTGCGCTCAAGTTTTTTTAATTTGCCAGAGCTCTTGTTGCTGAGCCAGATCAATGCGCTTGCCAATACGCGAGAATCGCTGCGCCTTTACTTTGGTGGAGCTTTTGGTTGTGATCGCGATTATCGGAACCTTGGTCGGTCTGCTCTTACCAGCTGTTCAAGCGGCTCGCGAGGCAGCACGAAGAATGAGTTGCCAGAACAATATTCGCCAGATTGGTCTGGGGCTTCACAACTACCACTCGGCCTATCGAAAGCTACCTCCAGGTGGAATCGAGGTACGACCGGAAGTTCCCGATGGTCGTCAGATGGCTTGGTCGGCGATGGTCTTGCCGTTCATGGAAGAAACGGCTGTCTACCAGCAAATTGATTTTAGCTACGCGTTTGATGCTCCTGAGAACAAAGAAGCCGGGGCTCGCGTGATCGCGACTTATCTTTGCCCTAGCACACCACGTGGCATTCCTTTGAATGATGGCCGCGGTCCGACGGATTACGGTGGAATCTATGGCGAACGAATCACCGGTCGCAACGATCCACCACGTGGCGTGATGATCCATGATCGTCCGATTCGGTTTCGCGATATCACCGACGGGCTTTCACGAACCATCGTCGTCGCAGAGGACGCCAATTTCCCCGACGGCCAATGGATCAACGCGAGAAACTTGTTCGATCAAGCTTTCCCGATCAACAAAGCTCCTGCTTTTGAAAATGACATTCGCAGCGTGCATGTTGGCGGTGCGATGGTCTTGTTTTCCGATGGATCAGTTTCGTTTTTAACAGAGCAAATGGACTTGCAGCTATTAGCGGCGGCTTGCACCCGCAATGGCAACGAAGATTTACCTGACATTGATCTCCAATAAATACACCTCTTCGATCTCCAACAAATACATCTCTTTCTCCTCGATTTACCAACACGTCAAATGAAGTTGCGAAACAAGAAACGAAGATTGCTGAGCGAATCGCTCGAGGCACGCCACCTTCTTGCTGGCCCCTACGCGCCTGCTGCGGGCGAAATCGGCTCCGACGCGATTGCGCACGACGATGTCGCAATTGTTGCCTGGGCATCACGAGTCGAAAACTACGCTGCGGGCAGTGATGTCGAGATCGAATTCCAAACTCCCGCCAACGCGTTGGGGCCTGCTGAAACAGGGTTGCCTGATACGGTTTCGCTGGGCCGTGGAGGTTCTTTGACCTTGGCATTTGATGCGCCGATCCGCGACGGGTTGGGCGCTGATTTCGCAGTCTTCGAGAACAGCTTTAGCGACACGTTTTTGGAATTGGGCTACGTCGAAGTCTCTTCCGATGGCGTGAACTTTGTTCGCTTTGCAAGCGACTCGCTGACGCCAGCATCGGTGGACGCATTCGGAAGCGTTGATCCTACAGAAATCAACAATCTGGCCGGAAAGTACCGCGCCGGTTTTGGTACTCCGTTTGACTTGGAAGAACTCGTCGGCAATGCGGAGCTGGATACGACGCAGATAACCCATGTGCGATTGGTCGATGTCGTCGGAGATGGAAGCTCGGCGGACTCAGGCGGCGATACCATTTTTGATCCCTTTCCAACGGTTGGCAGTGCTGGATTGGACGTCGATGCGGTTGGGGTCATTCATCAAGCTCAGTTCCAACTAGAAGTGGCTGGGTTCGAGGATGTCGGGGCATCTCTGGCCGCATCGTCGTCTTTCAGTGGCCCGGATCCGAATGGCACGACGGCACCAGGAACATTTGGCGGCACAACGACGACCGGTATGTTCAATTCTGAAACGCTTGGGCTAAACAATGCATACAACGATCAGTTCGGTTCGTGGACCGGATTTGCGTTTAGCAACGTGACGGACAATACGACCGCGGGGTTCTTGAACCAGTATGGCTCGTTCGCCGGTGGCGGCGCATCGGGCTCGTCAACGTTCGCCGTGGGTTTTGCCGATGTGAATGGCAACTCGCCTTTGCCGACCATCACTCGCGATCCGATGGATAGGCGTCGTCTGCATTCGCTGGCGATCACGAATACGACCTACGCGGCATTGTCGATGACCAACGGTGACCAGTTCGCCAAGAAATTTGGTGGCGACAGTGGCAACGATCCCGATTTCCTCCTTTTGACGATTGACGGGCAAGACGCAGCGGGAGCATCGGTGGGAACCGTCGAGTTCTATCTGGCTGATTTTCGCTTCACGGATAACTCGATGGACTACATCGTCGATCAATGGACGGAAGTGGACTTGTCGTCAATCGCAGATGCGCGGTCGTTGGTGTTCACGATTGATTCGTCCGACGTGGGAGCATTTGGAGTCAACACTCCGGCGTACTTTGCATTGGATGACATTACTTTTGCGAAGCAGGCTTTGGCAGTCGACATCGCCGATCGCGAAGTAAGCGAAGCGGATGGTGACATGGCGACGACCGTGCGCGTCAGTCGTCCGGTTGCGGATACCACGCAGCCGATAGTAGTTTCGCTTTCACCGGTAGATGAGGCGATTGCCACCGTGCCAGCGTCTGTCACGATTGCTGCTGGTCAGCGATTTGTTGAATTTCCAGTGGGTGTGGTCAACGATGAACTGGCCGGAGCGACGCAGAGCATTCAGTTGGAGGCCGCTGCTGATGGTTTCGGTGATGGGGAGGTTTCACTAGCGATTCTTGATGATGACGTTCGCGGCTTGACCCTTTCTTTGGCGGCCGTTAACGATACCGCTGTCAACGAGGGTGAATCGTTCGATCTGACGGTGAGCCGCAATGATGCGAATTTGTCATCGCCGTTGACCGTGCAGCTCAGCACCGACGCGGCGATCTTGAACGCGGCCTCGACGGTGGTTATTCCAGCTAACGCCGCTTCGGCAACGATCGCCGTCTCCGCTTTGGATGATGACACGGCTGGTGAAAATCAATCGACCGTCATCGCAGCATCCGCTGCTGAGTACACCGGTAGCGAGGTGTCTGTGCAGGTTATCGACAACGATCAGGCCGCCGTGCGCCTGGCGTACAGCGGCGATCCGCTGACTGAGTCGACGGCCGCAACCGAAGCCGGTTTCGAGGATGTTGGCACCACGCTGCCCAACGAGTCGTTCTACAACGGAAGCGATTTGGCTGGTGGGTTTGCAAGTGCTGGCTTGCAGTTCAACACCAGTTTTAATGCGACGTTTGGGAGTTGGTCCGGATGGGCGTACTCGAACACAACCGATACGACGACGGCCGGTTTTACTAACCAGTACAGTGCGTTCACCGGTGCCGGCGCGGGTGGCAGTGACACTTATGCGGTTGCGTCCACATTTAGCTTGCCAACGATTGTTCGCGATGCGAATGATGGCGAATTTGATTCCATTGAAATCACCAATACGACCTACGCCGCGCTTTCGATGCAGCAAGGAGATTCCTTTGCAAAGAAATTTGGCGGCGAGAGTGGCGACGACGAGGACTTCTTTCTGCTGACGATTACCGGGCGTAACGCTGCGGGCGAATCGACCGGCACGATCGATTTCTACTTGGCCGATTTTCGTTTTGCTGACAACTCACTGGACTACATCGTTGATGAATGGACATCGATCGATCTGACTCCGCTGACTGACGCGTTGTCGCTTGAGTTTTCATTGTCGTCCTCCGATGTGGGGCAGTTCGGGATGAACACGCCGGCGTATTTTGCTGCAGACAATGTGACGTTGGCGGATAGTCAGTCCGCGACCGCGGTTGTTTCTCGAAACTCGGAAGACATTTCCGAAGCACTCACCGTCACGCTCCAGTCGGATGACCCGAGCGAACTGGTTGTTCCATCAATGGTAGTGATCCCAGCGGGTGAGTCCTCCGCCGAAGTGTTGCTGCGTGTGCGGGACGATCTGATCGTCGATGGGACTCAGGCGGTCACCGTGACAGTTGCGAGCGTTGGGTTTTCTGGCGGCAGTACAGTCCTAAGTGTTGATGACGACGATGTTGCTGCTTTGACGTTGACGGCATTGGACAGCGAGGTCGGCGAAGGTCAGCAGGGACGTTTGTTTGTTCATCGCAATGTCGATGATGTGAGTACCGCACTTGATCTAACGTTCGGTTCAACGGGTGAAATCACGTTGCCAACTTCGGCCGTGATTCCTGCGGGGAGTCGGACCGCTGAGGTCTTTTGGGTGGCGGACGACAACGCCGAGATTGACGCTGATCGAGATGCGACGATTACGGTTCAAGCAAGCGGGTTTGAAAGTTCTCAGACGGAGGTGCGGATCATTAACGACGACTTTCCACCGCCAGCGCTAACGCTGGAGTTGGACGGTTCGACGCTCAGCGAATCCGATGCTCCGACGACGATTTCTCTCGAAGACATCGGCGCGATCATCGCTGACGGTTCCTTCGACAATGGTGCAAACGGTGCCGGTGGGTTCGTCTCAGGTAGCCTTTCGCTGAACAATAGTTTCAATCCGCAGTTCGGAAGCTGGGGTGGTTGGTCAGTCTCGAAAACGACAGACACGACCACAGCGGGTTTTACGAACCAATACAGTTCGATCGATGGTGGTGGCGCGGTGGGAAGCGAAACGTACGCAGTAGCGTCCGCGTTTCCTGGCGGCTTTGTACCAACCCTGACACTTGATGGCGTTGATCCATCGCAGAGCTTTCAGTCTTTGCAAATTACTAATACGACATACGCAGCCCTTTCGATGCGCGACGGTGATTCGTTCGCGAAGAAATTCGGCGGTGAAAGTGGAGACGACCCGGACTTCTTCCTGCTGAAAATCGAAGGTGTCGATGCCGCGGGTGAGAGCGTTGGCGTGGTGGATGTCTACCTGGCTGACTATCGCTTCGATGACAATTCGCTGGACTACATTTTGGACAGCTGGACGACGGTGGATGTTTCTAGCCTGGCCGACGCGAGTGAGTTGAAGTTTTCGCTTAGCTCGTCTGATGTTGGTGACTTTGGCATGAACACGCCCGCGTACTTCGCCGTCGACGAAGTGGTTGTTTCTGATGCACCGGGCAATGTCGTGATCGCAACGGTAACCAGGAATGACCGCGACCTTAGTAGCGAGCTGGTTGTCGATTTGACCAGTAACCCGGACGGTTCCGTGTCGCACCCAAGTACTGTCACGATCCCGAGCGGCAGTGCTTCGGCAACAGTTGCGATTCTGGCGATTGACAATGCAATCTTCGGTGGAGATCAGATGGCAGATGTTTCTGTGACTTCACCAACGCACGCGAGCGACAGCCAGAGCCTGATTGTTACGGAAAACGACGAGCCGACATTGACCGTGACCGCAGAAAACGCAGCAGTTTCGGAGGCATCGAGCTTGGAGATCTTGGTTCATCGAAACACCGCCAACCTGTCGATTCCATTGACGATCAATTTGGATTCACAGCAAAGTACGTTTGCTGGTGAACTTCAGTTTCCATCCACGGCCACGATTCCTGTGGGCGCACGATCGACTGTTGTAAGTGTTTCTGCGGCAGATGATTTTCGTGCGCAGGGTGACCGGAACGAAACCTTGCAGGTGACAGCAAGCGGTTTTGCGTCGATGCCGGTTGACTTAACGATCATCGATGATGACGCAATTGCATTGGTGGTTGAACAAACGAACGATCAAACGGTTGTCGGTCAGCCCGAACAGAGTGATCAGCTGAGCGTTCGTCTGGCTGCCGAGCCCGAGTCAGACGTCTTGATCGCGGTTTCGCCGGCCAGCGCGAAGATCCTGACAAATCAGACGCAGCTCCGGTTCACGCCCGACGACTGGGATGTTCCTCAGCTGGTCGATTTGACAAGTCGGTTCGATTTTGAAGTCGAAAACGAGTTCTTTGCTGACCTCACGTTCGGCATTGTCTTGGAAGGTTCCGACCCAGGCTTTGCTGGGCTGGCAGATGTCAGTGTGCCAGTTGGCGTTGAGGATTTTCAGCCCGCGTCGGTCCGACTGAGCGAAACGGAATTTGGTTTGCGACTAACCGATGAAGATTCGCAAGCCAGATTGCTGCAGGTTGATGGGCGAGATGGGTTTAGCTTGGTCGCAAATAGCGCCGCGCAGACGGTCACCATTGATCCGCTGACGCGGACTCGCGGATTGGTTCAGATCGATACGGCGGGCGGTGACGATACGGTGATCATTCGCGGGACCCGGTTCACGTCACTCGATGGTGGCGCGGGATACGATCGGCTGGTCGTGGATCTGAATCGTCCCGTGGTCGATTTGGTCGAGTTGTTTGCGAACCGAACGGCGCGATTCGAGGAGTACGTGATTGCTGGGAATGAGCCAGCGCAATTGATGGTCGACTCGCAGGCGGCTGCTTCGTTGGCAAATGACGATGGTCAACTGGTGTTGCAGTTGTCGCCGTCGCAGCAGCTTTCGCTGACCGGTGAAGTGGTGCTGCAATCGCCCCAGATGGTGCGTGGGCAGTTTGCTCAAGTCGTCTCTCTGGGGGACATCACCATTCAAGTCGTTAGCCAAACGCCCCATAGGAATGTGGTCAACGTTTTTGACGTGGATCAGAGCGGCGTGGTGACACCCGCGGATATTTTGTCCGTGATCAATCGGATTTCTGAAGGTCCTGCGACTCTGGACTCGCTCACTTCGGTCGAGAACTTCGATGGTCGCTACGTCGATGTGTCGGGCGATGGAGTGCTGACGCCGAACGATATTTTGGAAGTGATCAACCACTTGGCAGAGGCCGCTTCGTTGCCAACTTCCGACCCGGTATCAGGTGATGCACAGGGTGAATTTCTGATGACTAGTACACTTGATTCGATCGATCCTGAGCGAGACTGGCTTCAAGAAAACGACATGGCTTTCGCAGCGTTGGAGAGAGGTTCGTTTGGCAGTGGCAGTCAGCCATTGGCAAACGTCGATCACGTCTTGGAAGTTCTGTTCGCAACCGAGCTGGACGATGAAGAATCTGTTCCAGGGAGTGCAGAAAGTCACGACGGGAGCTTAACGGGAACTGAAATCTCCACTGACCTGAAAGGCTAATTAAACGCTCCAGCAATCGCTTGGCCTGAATCCTGGAAACTCTGGATTGTTTGCGCGGCCATGAATTGAACCGACAGAATGCAAACAGCAAGGATCAGCGCCAGCATCACCGCATATTCCACTGCGGTGGGGCCGTCTTCCTCTTGCAGGAAGCGTAAAATTGCTTTTCGGGTGCGTCGGTTGAACATGTTGGGCAGCAGAGCGACGGCTCTGTTAAATAACGTGGCGAAGGATCGTTAAGTTACTGAACCGTACCCCCTATTTTGTCGTGACGATGCTGGAATGCGAAATTTGCTGCTTGGCCCGTCGGTGAAAGGGGTGCCGTTGTAGCTTTTGAGGCAGGTTGTGACGATTTTTCCGGAGATTGGGCACGACGTGGCATGAACAGTTGGCTTCTTGGTGCGTATGACGGTAACGCACCGCTGATGCGGTCAAATAACGCAAACAGAAGCCAGTTATGCTGAACAGGCTTTTTAGGCGGTACGTTGTGATGGATTGCGTCCCGGCTTAGTCTGTTCTCCGCTGCTGACGGCTTCTTCTTCCACAGAAAGACACTCACTCGCTAATGCTCGGTCCGGTATTCAATCGCGAAGCCGTCGTTGTCCCCAAGCGTGCCAAGACTTACTTGATGCGTGGCGTCTACGTACTGGCGTTGTTCCTGTTGCTTTGCACCGGGTATCTGGTTCTCGACGGCGCTCGTTCGCTGGCGACCGCATCGGATTCAGCTCGATTTGGCGGTTGGATGTTCACGTTGCTCGCACCACTGCAACTGTTGGTGCTTAGCAGCTTGGCCGCAGTGGGGGCTGCCAGCAGTGTCGCTCAAGAAAAAGACCGACGGACGTTGTTATTGCTTCTGCTGACCCGATTATCGGGTTTCGAGGTGGTTGTAGGAAAGCTATTTGCGACCTTGCTTTCGCCGATGTCGATGTTGTTGTGCGGTCTGCCTCTGTTTTTGATCCTTCCTTTGCTTGGCGGCGTTTCGCCACAGCAAGTTCTGGGCGTGTTCGCTGTGACCGCTGCGACCGTTTTCTTGGCTGGCTCGGTTGGAACAGTGGTCGGGATGTGGCGAGAGAAAACGTTCCAGTCGATCGCGATGACGGTCTTGTTGTTGCTGGGGATCGTTGGGATTGGCGAAGTCTTGGCTGCAGTCATGCCGCTCTCCGAATCGACGCTGTTAGCGATCAGTCCGCCGCGTGCATTGTTCGCAGCCGCTTCCCCGTTGGCCAGCATTAGCGGCGCGACGGCCATGGGCGTCACTCTGTTCGTGGTTGTCGCGTCGATCTTGTCATTGGCGATCTTGCTGATCGGTGTTTTACGCGTACGCGTCTGGAATCCATCTCGTGAAGTGCGTTTGAAAGCTCCCGAAGCGGAAAATTCCGAAGACGTCGAAACCAATGTTGCTCCCGAAAGCTGGAAAGTCCGCGCGCCACGGCGCGTGTGGGACAATCCCATTCTCTGGCGAGAAGTTCGAACTTGGGCGTATGGTCGAAAAATCGTTTTGATCCGCGTGGCTTTTACTTTGCTGTTCGCTGTGATAGCCGCGGCGGTGTACTTCCAAATTCAGTCCGGTGTTGCGATGGAACCCGCTGGTCGGATCGGACGAGCTTTGCCATCGGTGACAATCCCAGTGGCCGCGATCGGAGTGATTTCATTGGTGTTGGTCAACGCGTTGGCCGTCAATGCCGTGACCGGAGAACGGGACGGATTGGCGCTGGATCTGCTTTTGGTGACTGACTTGAGCCCCGGAGAATTTGTTTTTGGCAAGTTGCTTGGGGTGCTATACGTCGCCAAGGAGATGATCCTGCTACCGATTTTGTTGATCGTGTATCTTGCGATCAGTGAAGTGATGACGATCGAAAACGCGGTGTATGCGATCATCGGTGCGTCGATGCTTTACTTTTTCGTCGCGATGCTGGGCGTTCATTCAGGTTTGAATCATGTTGCGGGCCGCACGGCGACCTTGGCAAGTTTGGGGACCGTGTTCTTTCTTTGCGTGGGAATCGCGATTTGCATGACGATCATGGTCAGTTTCCGAGGTGCGTTTCAGTTACAGCTGGCGCCTTTCTTGGTCATGATCTTGGGCGGTAGCGCTGCATTGTTTGCCGCCTTGGGTTGGCGGAATCCTTCGTCTGCGATTTTTGCTGCTTCCTTTGTGTTGCCATTGATCACGTTTTACGCCATCACGCAGTTCTTGCTACAGACAGACCATTTGTTGGTCGTTTTTCCGTTGGTGGTCGGCTACGGATTCACGACGGCTGCGATGATGATTCCTGCTCTCAGCGAGTTTGACGTTTCACTGGAACGCGATCGCAGTTCTGACGGAGATGCTGCTTGACCGGACTCGCGGAAGCTTGGCCGTGGTTTATCGCGATGGGCGTGCTGATCCTATTCAGCGCTTTTTTCAGCGGTAGCGAAGCCGCGTTGTTTTCACTTTCACCTCGGGCCAGGCGGCAGCTTTCGCGCAGTGGCGCCGGTGGACGGATGGCTCACCGCTTGCTGGAAGATCCCGAACGTTTGTTGTCAGCAATCTTGTTTTGGAATTTGCTGATCAACATGACCTACTTTGCGATTGCAACCATTGTGGGATCGCGGTTGGAGAGTGGTCTGGAGGGTGGAAGTTCGGGAGTGTTGCTTTTCACGGTGATCACGTTGCTAACAATCATCTTCTTTAGTGAGATGTTGCCCAAGAGTATCGCGGTACTGATGCCCGTCCGGTTTTCTGTTTTGGTGGGGCCGCCATTGGTGTTGGCTGTGCGACTGGTCAGTCCGCTGTTGCCATTGGTGAACGCGACCAACCAACTTGCCAAGCGGTTGATCTGGCCAACGTTCGAGCCGGAATCTGAAATTGAACTGAGTGATATTGCGCGAGCGATTGATCTTGGAACAGACGATGCGGAGCTTCAACAACGTGACCGAATCGTATTTCACGGTTTGGTGGAAATGGCGGAGATGCGCGTGTCGGAAATCATGCGTCCACGGTCAACATTGCAGTTTACGTCGTTGCTTGACGATGGGAACGTGTTGGCCGATGGCCAGCCAGCTGGCGGTTACCTCATGGTGACCGATGATGAGCAAAAGACAATCTCAGCTGCTATCGGGGTTCGGTTGTTGCGTCCCAGCCAAGTCGATGACTTGGGTGCGGCTGTTGAGCCCGTCATTTATACGCCTTGGTCAGCACCGGTGTCACAAGTCTGGCATCGATTGGACGAGGAGGATCTAAGCGTAGCGGTCGTGGTCAACGAGTTTGGCGAAGTGGTCGGCGCGATCTCAGTCGATGATATCCTTCGACGCGTTCTTGCGCCGAGGCGAAACCGCGATGAAGAAAACTCTGAAGTCATTATGATTCAGCCTCTAGGTGTGGATCATTATCGCGTCATGGGTTCGGTAGCACTGCGCGAATTGGCGAAACGACTTGCCATCGAGTTGCCCGAAGAAGCGGTTGCGACGGTGTCCGGCTACATTCAGCGCCAGACGGAACGCTTTCCCCGCCTGGGCGATACCGCTGAACTCGGGCGATTTCTATTGACCGTCAGCGAACAGGATAATGAGGTGACGTGGATCGAGGTCACACAGACAAATCCACCCGATGACGAGTTGCACAAGGGAGACCCGCGATGATGTTTGCTGGGATTCTCTTTCTGATCGGTCTGGCCTTGAGCGCGTTTTTCAGTGGAACCGAGACGGGTTTGTACCGTGTTTCGCGAACGCGGTTGGTGCTGGACGGGTTAAGTGGTTCCGGCGCAGCGAAAGGCTTGGTGTGGCTGTTGAACCATCCGGCGATCTTTGTCGCAACAATGTTGGTGGGCAATAATGTCGCCAATTACTTAGCCAGTTTTGCCATCGTCACTGCGGTCAGCATCTTGTTCGTGGCAAATCCGACGGCAGAGTTGATTGGTCCCATCTTGATGACGCCAATCGTATTTGTGTTAGGCGAATTGCTGCCCAAAAGTCTCTTTTACCATGCCCCCTACCGTTTGCTGACGGCTGCAAGACCGTTTGTGTTGTTGGCAGCAGTGCTCTTCGCTCCTATTTCGCTTGTGCTTGGCCTGCTTGGAAACCTATTGCGGTTGATAACCGGAAAGACTCCTTTCCAATTGCGGTTGGCTATGGCGCGAGGAGAGCTTGACCAAGTCCTTCAAGCCGGAGAAGAGGCGGGGATCCTGGTCGCGGGACAGCGATCGTTGGCTCAGAAGCTTTTTGAGGTAGGGAATCAACCGGCGGTGATGTTCGGAGTGCAGCCAGATCGGTTACCTGTGATCGATGCGCCCGTGGATGTGGTGACCGCCCTGCACCAGGCGAGAAGACGAAACCACCCGATCGTTTTGGTTCGACGTGCTGGTCGTGTGATCGGCTACTTGAGATACGCGGATTTGAACCGAAGTGAGTCGATCGATACGCCACGTAGTGTGATCCGCGGTCGGGTAGATGATCGCCACTTGAAAACACTGCTGCGACTTTACGATGCGGCCAGTGATGTAGCGATTCTATTTGATGATTCTGGCGAGATGCGTTTCGTTGTGACGCGCCGCCAACTGCTGCAGGCTCTCGTTAAATAGTTGTGCGAGACTGCGACCCTCACGCGAAGTCGGAAAGCTGGAACTAGCTGCGAGAGTAGCCAAGCGAACTCAGTACGGCCAGCATTTCGTCGCAGGTGATATAGCGTCGATGATGTTGAAGTTTGTACTGGTCGATTGCCACGGCCAATTCGTGGCCTGCTGGTGAAAGCCCAGAATGCGAACTACCGAATTGCCGTCGTTCGCTCGACGCGCCTTCGGTGCGACTTGCCCGTCGGTCAGTGAACGCTTCGGTCGCTGATTGACTAGTGCCTACCGCGAAATTTGATGCGGATGCGGCGTCTGTAGTAGGAAGGCTTGATGGTGTCATTGGTATTACTCTGAATAGTTGAGTGTCCATGGCCATCGAAAAGAAACCCCCGCTCCATTGCCCACAGGTAGACGACTCGACTGTCACGACAGCCAGATCGTCGACCCGGCACAACGGGACCACAGCATGTCAGAAACCTAGGTCACATTCGGGGAGCTGGTCGCGAATCTTTCCGGAATTCGGTACTGGCAGTCCGGTATACAGGCTTCGCTAAAGCGGACGATCGCCGCGACCGTCACAATCGGTGCAACTCCTCTCAAAATGCGTGCTGATTAGATCGACAGCTACCTTCGAAGCAAATCAGAAATGCCGCTGGCCGGCTGGACTTGTCCCGCGACGCGCTGTGGTTGATGCTCAAGTTGCTCGATCCAGCCTCCTTGGTGAACCGCCATCGGATTGATCTTCATCGCGACATCTACCGATTCACGCGCTGATTGAATGTCCCCCTCGTCTAAGCAAAGCGAAGCAATTTGCAGATGCGCGTCGGCGTTTTCGGGTTCCTTTGTCGCGGCCTTGGCAAAGCAACGTCGAGCTTCTTCGGGGCGATCAAGTTGCCGCATCGCAATCCCGCGTAGCATGTCGACGCGAGGGGGGATTTCAATTCCACCGAGGCCTTCTTGCAAACGGTCCAACGTTGCCAACAGCCGGTCGTAGCGACCTTGAACACGGTAGATTTCAGCTGCTTGGATTTGGACGTCGGGATAGTCTGGCTGCAAAGCCAATGCGCGATGATAGGCAGCGAGCGCGTCGTCGTAGTTGCTCTGTGAATTCAGGCAATCACCTCGCAATGCCCAGACTTCCGCAGAAAAACGGTCGGCTTCTAAAGCGGCCAAGCTTTGACGATTGGCTTCTTCGATGCGTCCGAAGTCAAAGTACATGCGCCCGAGCCGCTGTACCAATTTCGGATCGTTGCCGCTCAGACGCACAGCGTTCTCCATGTGCTTGATCGCTTCGGCTGGTTGTTCTCGCTGCCAGTACGATTCTGCAAGTCCTCGGTGCGCGCGGTCGTCCACATCGGACAGTTCCAACGCATCGGCGAACAGACCTTCTGCATTGGTCAGTTCGCCTTGATGGAGTGCTTGAAGACCTTGTCGGGACAGCCGACGCGCGGCAATCGATTGACGGCTCTCGCCAATGCGGCTGATCGCGCGACAACCCGACTGACCGACCAAGATGATCGTCAAGACGAGTGAAAGTGCGGGCGATAGACGGAGGCCTGACATATCTACTTAGTAGCAAAGCCAGCCGAATCGCTGCAACTTCAGTGATTCGTTTCTACGGCGAATTGCGATGCGGGAGTGAATGTGATAGCAATTACTTCGTTCCGCAAATTTACGAGTTAGCGAATCCCTCTAGCGAATCAATCGTGCCCGCAACATTTGAATCCTTCGGCGTCAAGTTTCTCTATCCCGATAACTGGACGCCCGCTGAGCGTGCCGAGGACGAGGGTGACACGGGCGTGACCCTAGAGATGCCAACCGGCGGGTTCTTTTCGATCGAATTGGAGGACGAAGGTCTCTCCGAAGAGGACGTCATCGAGCGAGTCCGCGAAGCGATTGCGACCGAGTTTGGCGAAGTGGAAGTTGAGCCCGTTCAGCTTGAAGGGGCCATCCACGGCGAGCGAACGGTTGAGCTGCGGTTCTACTACCTCGATTTGCTAGTCGTCTCTCGCCTAGTTCTGATGCCAGCCAAGGCAGAGACGTTGATCGTCCAGATGCAAGCCGAGAGCCGGGACTTTGATACGAACGAACCGGTGTTCGGCGCGATTCTGATGCAGTTGCGAAACGGCTAGACCAAGTCTTGCTTGCGTTTTGTTCGGCGACTCTTCGTGCAGTCGCGGCAGATGCCTTTGACGATGAAGCGGTGTGCTGAGACCCGAAAGCCCTCTGCAGACGCCACTTTGTCGCGGAGTTGAATCAGTTCGTCGCTTTGGAATTCAATCAACTTGCGACAGCGCGTACAGTAAAGGTGGTCGTGCTGGGGGTAGCCGTAGTCAAAATCGTAAACGGTCCGTCCATCCAACTGAAAGCAGAACAACAAACCGGCTTCGACAAACTCGTTCAGAGTTCGATAAACGGTCGCCGCACTGACGTAATTTGGCTGGCCTTTGCGAGGCAAACGCTCCATCAGTTCGTCAGCATCGAAGTGATCGTGTGCTCGGAAGACTTCTTCGATCAAAAACTTCCGCTGGCTAGTCTGCCTCAGCCCGCGCGATTGTAGGTACTCTTCAAAGCGTTCCTGAGGTGACAGGGCGACGTCCAGAGGAGCAAGCGGTTGATGAGGAACAGAAGACAACGAATGAGCACCGGTCACGAGATGAGAACGAGCGAGATGCTCGTATTCTAACCAAAAGACGGACGAAGGCGACTGCTTCGGAATGTCGCATTAGCGCGAAGAACCTCAGATGCCAGGACGATTCCTGGCATTTTGCTTGAGAAGTTGTCGTCCGAAAGTCGCTAGCTAAGCGTACTGATCGAGCATTCGCTCGAGTGCCGCATCCAGCTTTTCAGGTGTCTCGTAGACACCATCGGCGATTTGCCGGCGGATATCTGCGACACGATCAACGCGGATTTCACCACCACCAGCGATCGCACCGGCGTCTTGCAGGCGATTCGCGCCTGCCGCAGCAGAAGACAGGTCCAACTCATCGGCTGGCTGAGCCAGTCGGTTGGTCTCGGTGCCACGGGTGGATTCGGTGGTGGATTGAGGCTGAGTTCGCTCGGCTCCGGCGGTGTTTTGAGTAGTTGAAACTCGAAACGGTCCGTAAATTTGCATATTGGTTAGCTCCCAGGAGGGACGGGTGACTTCCAATCAACGCAGCGAAACCCTGAAGTCGGGCGTATTCCTGGCTGTGAAGATATGGATGCGGTAGCGCAATTGATGACCGGGTCAGCGATATCAAACCTTCCTGGATTGATACAAATTGACCATTTCCGCATCGGTCGTCAGCGCCGCAATCCTTGTCCCAGGATGCAATCCGTAAGCGATAAAGAGACTTTTATCAGCGCGAGCGGACGGAAACATTGGTTTCATCGTCATCCAGTCGCGCCAACTTCAGCCTGATTTCCGCGAAAACACATCATCAGCCCAGAATTTGGATCAGCGGCGAGAGTAGCAAACGCGTGAAACAGACGACAAGGTCGGTTTGGAAATGAAAATGAGGAGATTTGGTAGGAAGATTGGAAGGGTAGAAAGATTTTCATGTCAGTTAGCTGATTCATTTTCCTACCCTTACAATTTTCCTACCAATTTCTTGCTTGCGGGAAAATCAATGCGAGCATAGCGAATCGGTTAGCCGCTTATTCAAGTTCTTTGGCAATGCGAACCAAATCGACGAACTCGCTGCGGTAGCCATGATTGTCATCGCCTAGGCAGCCGCTGGCGATTTCTTTGCAGGATTCCAGGGTGGCGTCACCCGCGTGTTTGGACTTTCGCAGCAGCATCGCAAACGCAGCGACGCTGGACGCGAATTGAAAGTCGTCGCTAGCTTTGGCAAACGGTGTATCCGAGTCAGAGCAGACGTATTCCAGTCGCTTGCTCGTGTCCTTGTCGGGCTCTTTGTATCGAAGGGCCAGTGTGAGTAGTTCGTCCAAATCGGCGGAGTCGGAGAGTTTCGTTGTCGCGTCTACCGCTTCGTTGTCGTCGCCGGTTGCTTCCTGGTATTTCAACTTCTTTGGTTTGGCGGATTTTTCGGGAGCCTCTGCCAGTTCGGTAGATGTGACCAATTCGTACAGAGCCGTCACCGTGTGCCCTGCCCCGATCTCACCTGCGTCTTTCTTGTCGTCGTCAAAGTCCTTGGCTGCCAAAGCTCGGTTTTCGTATCCGATCTGGCGGTATGCCTTGACTTGCTTGGGATTGAACTCCAATTGCAATTTGACGTCCTTGGCAATCGTCACCAAGCTTCCGGACATCTGCTGCACCAAGACCTTGTTTGCTTCGCGGACGCTGTCGATGTAGGCGTAGTGACCATTGCCGTTATCAGCCAGCGTTTCCATCTTGGCGTCTTTCAAGTTACCAGTGCCGAATCCTAACACGGTCAAGAAGACTCCTTCGCCGGCCTTGGATGCGATCAGTTTTGTCAAAGCCGCATCGTCGGTGATGCCTACGTTCAAATCACCATCGGTCGCCAGGATCACCCGGTTGGTTCCGCCCTTGACGAAATTTTCGACCGCCATTTCGTAGGCGCGATCGATGCCAGCACTGCCGTTGGTACTGCCGCCCGCACCGAGTGAATCAATCACGTCGGCGATTCGTTGGTACTGATCGCCGCTGGTGGGTTCCAGAGCAACGCCCGCGTTTCCGGCGTACGTGACAATGGAGACAAAGTCGTCTTCGCGGAGTTGACGAAGCATCATCTTGAGTCCCTGTTTCATCAGCGACAACTTGTCCGATGATCGCATGGAACCTGAAACATCCATCAGGAAGACGAGGTTGCTGGCCGGGCGATCTTCTTGCTGGACCTCCTTGCCCTTGAGTCCGATTCGAAGCAGTTTGTTTTGCGGATTCCACGGACACTCGGCGACTTCCATGTTGACCGAAAATGGCTCGTTGTCTTTGGGCTGCGGATAGTCGTAGGAAAAGTAGTTCAGAAATTCTTCGATACGGACCGCATTGGGAGGTGGAAGCTGGCCATTGTTCAAAAAACGTCTGGCGTTGGAGTACGAAGCGGTATCGACATCGATCGAAAAGGTAGACAGGGCGTCTTGGCCGACGGTCGTGGTGAAATCGTTTTCGGGGATTGTGTCGTATTGTTCGGTAGAAGATTCCTGGGGCGTTGGTTGAATTCTCGGTCGGTAAGACTTTCCTGTTTTCGCGTCTTTGATTAAGTAACCGTCCGCTTGCTGAGGATAGTTCAGTGAGGCATAGTTCGGCTCCGCGGCATAACCTGGGAAAGCGTAGTTCGGTTGATCTTGCTTCTCATATCGAAACCTTAAGTTCTGGTTGGGCTTGCCAGGGACTACCGCAAGCGCCCGTACCCCGCCTGTCGCCATTCGCTTGCTAAGAGTTGGGGCGGGGACTTCGTAATAGGGCGTGGCAGCGTTGGTGGTGAGCTTGTTGAGAGCTTTTTCCTCAGCTTCCGCTACAGCCAATTGTTTTGCGGGCATCACAGGTGTATTTGCTTTGACTTCGGCACGCAAACGGCTGCTGTCCTTGCTCTCAATCTCGGTCTTCACTCTTGCAAGAAGATCACTGCCGTCTCTTGACGCGGTTTCATTAACAGGGACCTGAACCGAGTAAGATTCCGTTCGATAGGTTGTTTTCGGAACTTGCACGGTGTAGCTCTGAGCGGTCTGCTCGGTGTACGGAACGCTAACTTGGTACTCGACGTTTTTCGTTTCTCCATCGACAGTAACCTGACGCGTGCGGGTCTCCATGCGCGTCTTCATCATCGGAACACTGCGGGTTTTTAGTTCAGTGGTCATCGTTGTGACGGGAACTTGCCGGGTGCGCACCTCCGTCCGATACAAGGGCTTTGCTGTTTCTTCTTCAGCGTTTTGAGGTTCTCGTGTTGTCTGGACGACGGTTTCGTGAACCAAATCGGTTCCGCTACTCAAACGAAACGCGGTTCGTGACTTGATGAACCCACCGACGTTTTGGATGGCCAAGACACTGGCAGCCAGCGCGGCTAGTCCTCCAGCCCACCAATAGATTGCACGTGATTTGCGGCGCAACGGCGGTGGTGAATGTTCCAGGTGTTCGAGAATACTGGAACGCAGCGATGGCTCAGGTTCTGGCTGGTTGCCGTCAAGCGAATCACGGATCAGGCCGCTCAGTTTTGCTGTGTCACGATCGTTGTCGGACATATCGTCGTCTCAAAAAATGGTGTGGAGTGAAAGCTATTGCTTGTTGTTCTGGCCCCGGTTCGCGTGCTGGACTTAGCCGCTGGCGCTAGCCACCGGCACCTTTGGTCGGGTCTGCCGTGTGAGTAGGGCCCGTGGCTAGCGCCAGCGGCTCACAATCGCTCGGTTTCGTGAAAGCCGCCTGAAGGCGGTACACCAACGTGCGCTGGAGAATGATCCCGGGTTGCATCGGTAGGGCGGAGCCAACAACGGATTTGCTCGTCGGCCTTGAGCGACTTGATGGCTCGGTGCAACGTGCCACGTACGGCTCCAACAGACTTATCGACGACTTCGGCAATCTCGTTGTGGGTGAAACCCTGTGACCAAAGTTCGATGACTTCTTGTTGCGCCATGGGCAGGCGACCAATCAAGTGCCGAACGAGTTCCATCATGTCGGACGATTCTGCCGTGTCGCTTGGATCGGCCATTTGCCTGTCGACAATGGCCAGGGATTCCAAGTCAGCCGTTTCGGTGGTCGATTCCGATCGAAGCAAGTCGATGGTTCGGTTGCGACAAACACGAAATAACCAGGGCGCCAGGCGATCGCCCATCTTCGCTGGACGCTGTTCACACAACTTCATGAAAGTGTGCTGAACGGCGTCGCGAGCCTTGTCTTGGTTGCCGTACAGCAATCGCGTGGCATACCGAACAAGACTGCACTCGTACCGGACAAGAGCTGCCAAGACAGCTTCGCGGTGATCGTTGTCTTGTGTCGCCATTGATGGTTCTTTACTGCCAGTAGGTTGGGAGTTACTCCGCGAGAGGAACACGGGCTAGCGACGATCGTGTTATGTGAAATCTCTGGAAACGATTGAACTTTGTTGTGAATGGCTCGGGTTGTCGGGGGAAAAAGGGCAAAAAAATTTGGGGGCAAAAAGATCGCTCACAAAAATGGTGATGGATTTCTTGGATCCTTCATTTTTTTGCCCTACCTTCTCTTCTGACCGATTGAGGCTTTGAGGTTGATCGTGGGATTTTTCAGCAAAGTGGAGGTTTTCGTGTCAGAAACGGAGTCGTGGCGGATTAGATACATTGTTCCATCTTAGGTGACCGAGAGTGGAGAACTTTGTGACTGATTTCCCCGATACCCGCGAAAGCTTGCTTGTTCAGGTGAAAGACCCTGGCAATGCGCTGGCGTGGCGGGAATTCACTCAGTCGTATCGGCCCGTGATTTACCGCATCGCTTTGTCCAAAGGGATGCAGGAAGCGGACGCACAAGATTTGGCGCAGCAGGTGTTGCTGTCAGTGGCCTCTGCAGTTGGCCACTGGGAACGAGACGAAAAGGGAACACCGTTTCGCCACTGGCTTGCTCGCGTGACACGGAACGCAGTCTTGAAAGCACTCTCTCGCGGTGCGAAACATCAAACGGTCGGTGCCCTGAGTTCCGATGACGTACTTCAGCAACTCTCCAATCCCGATGAAGAAACGTCGCAATTAATTGAGGTCGAATACCGACGACAGCTTTACTTGCGTGCCGCAACGACCGTAAAGGCCGATGTTTCGTTGGAGACTTGGTTGGCGTTTGAGATGACGACACTCGAAGGGGTGTCGATCGAGGCTGCTGCGAAGACGCTGGGCAAACATTCTGGGGCGATTTATGCAGCACGTAGCCGAGTCATGCGGCGTCTTCGCGAAGTAGTATCCTTGCTCGAAAAAGAGGAGAACGGCTCGTGAGCCCGTCCCGCGAAAATTGTGATCCACGACAGCTTGAGTCCCTATTGCTGGAGAGCGTCAGCCCGGACGAACAAGCGAGGCTGGAAGCACACCTAATTGATTGTGACGCATGTCGACAGCGAATCGAGAGCAGCGCAGCGGAGCCTGCGACGTGGATTGAAGTCACCGAGATGCTTGGCGATCCGCGCTGGCGTACAGATGACGGGTCCACCAAAGTTGGAACGCAGGACGGAGTCCTTTCGGCAATCGTTCGCAGCGTGTTGAGCACATTGGCACCGACCGATGATCCGAACATGCTTGGCCGGATTGATGGCTATGAAGTCTCTGGAGTGATTGGCAGTGGAGGAATGGGAGTCGTCTTGAAAGGCGTGGATCCTTCGCTACAGCGTGTGGTGGCCATCAAAGTGCTTGCGCCGCACTTTGCCAGCAGCGGAGCAGCACGTCAGCGGTTTGCTCGTGAAGCACAAGCAGCGGCGGCAATAACCCACGACAACGTGATCGACATCTACGCCGTTGCCGAAGCGAATGGACTGCCTTATTTGGTCATGCCGTATTCCCGTGGCACCACTTTGCAGGGACGCATCGATACAAAGGGTCCGCTTCCATTGGTCGAAACGCTTCGTATTGGCCTGCAACTTGCCGCCGGACTCTCTGCCGCGCACGAGCAAGGGTTGGTGCATCGTGATATCAAGCCTGCGAATATCTTGCTTAGCGATGGGGTCGATCGTTTGCAAATCACGGACTTCGGGCTCGCTCGCGCAGTTGATGATGCGTCGGTGACCAAGACTGGAGTGATCGCTGGAACGCCGCACTTCATGTCACCTGAGCAGGCGCGAGGCGAATCGGTCGATCATCGCAGTGATTTGTTTAGTTTAGGCAGCGTTCTCTATACCTGCCTGGCCGGACGTCCGCCGTTTCGCGCCGAGAGCACGTTCGGGATATTGCGTCGGATCACAGACAATGAACCCAGGCCGATTCGCGAGATCAACCCGAATGTTCCTGAGTGGCTTTGCACAATTGTCGAAAAATTGCATGCCAAGTCGCCATCGGCGCGTTATCAGTCGGTAACCGAAGTTGCCGATCTGCTACGCCAGTGCTTGGCTCATGTTCAAACACGGGGCGAATCGCTGCCTGCTGAATTGCTGTCGCCGAAGCGGAGTCGCTTTCGCATTGGCTTGGTAGTCTTATCTGCGTTAGCGGTTTTGGTGGTTGCGAGTTTCGTGTTGACGGAGAAATTTCGCGCGGCCAAGTCGGTTGTCCCACCGCAACGGGAATCGAGCGAACTACCTGTCGACCGTGTATCCACTGATTGGATCGACGCCAACTTCGATTCACCCGCGGACTTGCAGCGAATGGCTCGAGAGTTAGAGAAAGAAACGCGAT
>CAYUGI010000010.1:0-6377 GCA_964444105.1 uncultured Pirellulaceae bacterium | reverse complement strand
GATTCACCCGCGGACTTGCAGCGAATGGCTCGAGAGTTAGAGAAAGAAACGCGATCGCAGGACTACGAAAATTGAGGAATACCGATATGCCACTTTATGGATTTTGTCTCTTACTAGCTGTTAGCTTTCTGTTCTCTGCGCCTACCTACGCAGTTGATCCGACGGACGAGGCAATTGAGGGTCTCTCGCGATCGGTAGAGGCTGCTGAGAAAGCGGCCGCTGATTTAGCCCAATCGCTGAAGTGGCGACGCGCCGAGTTCAGCAAGAGTTCATATCCCCACAATGAAGAAGGATTTGAGGAATTTCTTGCTCCGAAAGGCATCAAGGCGAACGATTGTTCGTTCTGCCACGAACAATCTCCAGATAGTGAACTGAAGAAGCACGTCAGTAGCGCATTTGATCTGCGAATGAAATTGCAGCGAGCGCAATTGGCAGACGCAATGGCGAAACTGGAAGCAACGGCCGCAAATTTGGATCGGCGTGAGAGTGTTCGAGACAAAATCATCCAACGCCGTGTGGATAAACTGGCGTTAGGACCTGAAAGCTCGTGGCTGGGAGATCAGCTCGACTCGTATGGCTTAGTTGTTCTCGATCCCAGCGATGACGCGAAGCTGGAAGAAGTGGCGCCCGAATCGCGGAAGCAGAATGGCAACGTCGGCGAGCTTGACGCGACATGGGCAGCATTGGTCGGTTTGAACTATGTCGATTCAAACGCTTCATTGCCGCAGCGTTTTCGTGGGTGCGTCAAGATTATCAAGGTGGTTGAAGATAGTCCTGCCGCGAAAGCTGGAGTGAAGCCAAACGATTTATTGATCGGCATCAACGGGTGGGAAACGATCAACGTCACAGCGATGGATTCAGTGTTACAACAGATTCTAACGGAAGCCGTGGCAAGCCCAATCAAATTCTACGTTGTGCGAAACGGTCAGACTTTGGCGGGGAAACTGACATTGCCGGATTCGGTTTCAAAAGTACGGGAAAAGTCACTCAAGGAAGTGGATCGATTGATAGACGAGGCGATACGGGATGTTGAAAAACAGCTCACGAAGCTTTATCGCCAAATGGCCGAACGCGATGAAATCAAAGATCGGGAACGTAAAACGGAAACGCTGTTGGATCAGTTGGCGGTGAAAATTGCCGATCTTCAAATCGAGCGGACTTCACTCAGCCAGAAGTCACATTCGTTGGCAAAATTAGCGGATCACGATGCCTCTGTGCAACTCAAGAAGATCCGTGAGCGGATGGAAGCGACAGAAGACTCGAAAGACTCGACAGGCTATACCCGTCTCCTTTCGCAGTTCCAAAAACAGTCGTTGCGAATGGAGGGACTCATTAAGTCCATTTGCGGCGAAACAACGCTTCAGGCCAGCGAGTTGCAGGAAGCCATTGAATTAATGGGCGAAAAAGAAAAGGCGCTCGAGCAACAGCTGGGTGCATTCCAACGACAGTTCGCAGAGACGGAACACGAAGTACAGCTAATCCGCAAAATGCGTGCAGACGATGTGACAATACAAAGGGAGATCGATCGAAACGGAAGGTTATTGGAAAGGCTTCAACAGAAGCAAAATGACGTAGCTAAGGAACGTCTGGAATAGCGACGTTGAATTCGCTACCACAAACGCAAAACGCTAACCAAGTTGTGTCGTTGGTCGGTCCAGAAGGGAGCGTGTTCTAGTTCAGACTTCGTTGCTTGTTCGGCACTAGCGAGTGATTCGTGTTGCCACAGAGCGTGGTTAGCTCCCGCGATCAACATCCAAGTGGAATGTTTGGTGCCCAGTGTTTGGTCGCCGCCAGCGCGGACGACTTTGCTGGACATGCCCGCGTGCTTTGCCAAGTTGTGAACCAGCGGCACTAGGTCCAGGTGGTTGTTGGAGACGTGGACGGCGAGAACTCCCTTTTTGTCCAGACGTTGCTTGTAGAGTTCGACGGCTTCGATGGTCAGCAAGTGTGCGGGGATAGCGTCGCTACTGAACGCGTCCAGAACGAGCACGTCGAATTTTTCGTTCGTCATGCGTTCTAGGACAAGCCGACCGTCACCGAGGTGGTTGCGAATGGTCGAGGGGCAGTCTTTCATGAACGTGAAGTGCCTGCCTGCAATATCGACGACGGCTGGGTTGATTTCGATCATGTCGAACTCGTCTTGCTCGCGTCCGTACGTCGCCAGAACGCCGCAGCCGAGCCCGACAACGCAGGTGCGGACATTGTCGTCAGTCTCTTGCAGCGCCAAAAGTGTTCTGCCGATTCCGCTTTGTGTGCCGTAGTAGGTTGTCGGTTGGTCAGCGTGTTGGCCCAGTCGTTGCATGCCGTGAATGGTGTTGCCGTGGACCAGCGAGATGCCAACTTCGTCTTGCTCAACCCGGAGGACGCCGAAAAAATTGCGCTGTGATTCAATCGTTTTGTCATTGCCGGCGAAGAAGAGTGCGAACAAGGGAGCAATCATCACGATCACAGCGGCGAAGCTCAGGCGTCGCGCTGCGGACCAGTCGTAACGTGTTTCGCTCCAGCCTTGGCAGGCAAAGAACAGCAGAAAGGTCAATGCAGTGACCAGTGACAGCGTGAAGGGTAGTTCGGCGAAACTGCTCAGGAATATCGGGCAGAAGACCGCGACGATCATGCCGCCAATCGCTCCGCCAGCCGAAAGCAAGGCATAGTACTGAGTCAGCAATTCGCTGCGTGGTTTGACACGGGCGACTTCGCCATGGCACAGCAAACAAACCCCCAACAGCATCAGCATGTAGCACGACGCTTCGGCGATCAGTTGAATGCTGCTTGGGAGTAGATCTTTGGCTTGGATCATGCCTAGGGTGATCAACGTCGCGGCGGCGATCCACTTGGGCTTGTACCATTGCGGCGAATCGAAACAAACGATGAAACTGACCAAGTAAAGACTTAGCGGCAGCACCCACAGGAATGGGATCACGGCGACGTCTTGGCAGACATGATTGGTAACGACAAGCAACATGACTGATGCGAGCGCTGGGAGCGCGACCCAGGTTGATCGTGTCAACCAAGTCGGAGCGAGGTGATTCTGTGATTGCTTGGCGTCTTGTTGTGTTTCTTCGGCCGTCTTCCCGGCGACTCGAAACAAGCCGATCGCGACCGTGCCTTGAACCAACACGAACGCACAGAACAGCAAAGACCAAACAATCGACTGGTTGGTCACCGATAGGACGGGTTCGACTAAGAACGGATAGCTTAGGAGTGCGACCAGCGAGCCGGCGTTGGAAAGTGCGTAAAGACGATAAACACGGTCGCTGTTGTCACGGTAGCTGAGCCAGGCTTGAACCAACGGGCCGGTGCTGGAAAGGACGAAGTATGGCAAGCCAACGTGAACGCCTAACATCCACAGCAGGTAAAGCGTGGGCGATTCGTTGCCGATTGGCTTCCAAGCGTCTGATGGCTCAATCGGCAGCAGTAACGCCGCGCTACTAAGAAGTACCAGATGCAACACACCTTGGATGGCTGGCCGGAAGTACGTTCGCAGAATGTGTGCGTATAGGTAGCCAGCGAACAGTAGGCACTGAAAGAACAGCATGCAGGTTGTCCAGACCGCAGGGGTGCCGCCAAACCAAGGCAAGACGCATTTGCTGATGATCGGTTGGACTTGGAAAACCAGGAATGCGCCGATCAGCGTCGTTGCAGCAAACCAAAGGATCGATTGGTTTGATCCGATTTTGGCGGTTGCGGATTCTGTTTGTGCGGATTGATTGGCCACGATCGTTCCCGTGCGTTGTTCCCAGTGCAAATACGGTGTCGCGGTACAAGCCTACGACGCGGAAACATAGGTCACCGGTCACGTCAGGCAGCTAAACGTTGACCAAATCGTGATTCCGCTCTGTTTGCAATCGGCACGCTGGGGCGGTTCTGTAAAGAGAAGTTGGCGGGAGTCCGAGCTTGAGGAGTGTCATCTTCGTGATATTGAAGACTTGTCCGCGGAGACGAGTGAAACAACGATTTCAAAAAGTAGCAGGCAGACTCCGTTCTGCCGCCCGCCTTCCAACAACTGCTTATCGCCAGAGGTTGCGGACGGCAGAACGGAGTCTGCCTGCTACATTTGACGAATTGACATCCTAGGAACGCACTAACGTGAGAGCCTGAGATGACTAATTTCGCAGGAGATTTGCGACTGGAACGAACTGTGATGAGGGGATTTCTTGCCCGACTTCAACGCTTCGATACTGGTATTGAGCCAACAGCGGTTGGTCGGAGGTTCGTATCCTCCGCTCCTGGGCGACTTGCTGGATATGCTCGCCTTCGCGGCCGTTTCCTTTGGAGATCACGACGGGGGCAGCCATCGTGTTCGGGTTGTATTTCAGAGCCACCGCAAGGCCGCGCGGGCCGGTGATGACTAGATCTGCAGCGGCGGCAGCATGGCTTGTTCGCATCCCAGTCCCCCGCCCTGCCCCGCTTGATGTTGAGTTTGACTTGCCAACAGGGCGTGACTGTTGGATTTGTTTGCGGCGGTTCGCGACGGCTGGATCGCCTTCGGTTTCGCGCAGTTCCTCGCGAAGCTCTTCATCGGTCATCATCAGATCACGGCCGTTTTTCCAGCGTTGAAAACCGTAGTCGGCAACTGAAAGCAAGAATAAGGCGCAGCCAATCCAGAGACACGTTCCCAGCAAGCATTCAAAAAGCGTGCGTGCCACTTGGGGGATCTCCAGGCCGGCCAGATTCATGATCCGATGGCCGTAATGCTGGATCGCCGCATAAGCGACCATCAAAACGACGACGACTTTCAGAATGCCGAACCCTAGCCGTGCAAATCCGGCGACGGACCAAATACGGCGGACGCCGGTAGCTGGGCTGATGTTTTGCAGTGACGGCGCGACTTTGGCTGGCAGAAGCAAGAAACCTGTTTGCGAAATGTTGACCAGAACGCCGATGACCATCATTGCAAGCATCATGGGTACAACGGCGATGCCAAGCCGCGCTCCGCCAGATAGCAATGAATGGGTTGCCGCGTCGTTGTTAAAGTCAGCGATTTTTACTTCGGACAATCCTGTGGTCATGGCTCGCGTAAGGTGTTCGGCTGCGTGTCCGCCCAAGAGCCACAGAGATGCGATCGCGGCCAATAGCAAGACGGCAGAACTTAGGTCGCCGCTGCGCGCGACGCGGCCTTCTTCGCGCGCTCGCTGCCGCCTGCGCTCGGTTGGTGCGTGTTTCTTTTCGCCGCCTGATTCAGCCATGGAGCGTTACCAAATCTCCGAAAGCTTGTGCGCTGCGGAAACCAACTCGTCTTGGAAAATCAGGCCCGCTGATCCAATCGTCAGTGCGGTGACGACCAGCATTGCCAGTGCATTGATGCTAAGTCCTACGGCAAGCACATTGAGCTGCGGCAACGTCCGTGAAACGAGTCCGATCACGAGGTTGCTTAGCAGCAGCGCGGCCACAACAGGGGCGGCGATCCGAAGACCGGCGGCCATTCCGCCGGTCAGTTGGTCGATGATCAGTGTCAGCATCGTGTCACTCAGAGTAACGTTGCCCGGAGGAAGACGCGTGAAACTGTCCAAAAGCACATTCATAATCAGCCGATGTCCGCCACTGGCAAACATCACTGCAACAACCAGCAGGCCCACAAACCTAGCGAGCACAGGCATGGATTGGCCGCTTTCATCCGCCGTAGTAGATCCACTGATGGCTCCGCTTGTGCTGGTGACTTCTGCACCGACTTGGATGCCCGTGATGATCAGCTGGATGGTGGTTCCGATCAGCAGGCCAATGAGCGCTTCACGTGCGACTGCAACGACACATTCTGCAAGATGCTGTGAGTCTGGTATTTGTGTCGCAGTGTTCGCTGCAACGGTCGGCAAAATCAAAAATGTGATCGCGGCGGCTAGCATGATTTGCATGCGACGCTCGATCACAGACGTCATGCTGGGGATCGCCACCAAGAGCGCACCGATTCGCGTCAGCACCAAAACGGCCAGGAGGAGATGGTCGATGAGAAACTGGTTGGACCAGGTGGAGAGCGATTCGATCACGGCATGCCTGCGTTTTCGATGACTCCACGAGTGAATTCAACCATGCGTGACATCAACCATGGCATGCAAGCGACCAAAGCGACGGCCATCGCCAGGATTTTGGGAACGAAGGCGACGGTTTGATCTTGGATCTGGGTGAGGGCCTGGAAAAGGCTGACGACGAGTCCGACGACGAGGCCGACGAGCAGCAACGGGGCCGCGATCACAATGGCGGAAACCAATGCGGATCGACAAAGGTCCATGATGACGGCTGTGTCCATCGTATTGTCCCAAAGGATCCTTCACCTTCAACGTGACCTTTAACTTCAGCCCCAATCCGTCGATAGCGGTGGATGGAAGTTGAAGTTGAAGTTGAAGTTGAAGTTGAAGTTGAAGTTGAAGTTGAAGTTGAAGTTG
>CAYUGI010000009.1:0-58563 GCA_964444105.1 uncultured Pirellulaceae bacterium | reverse complement strand
CCGTCGGCAACATGATTCAGGATCACGACGAAGTGCCGTTGGTGGTTCACTCCAATGTGGTCACGCCTATTAAGGAATTGACCTTTCTACAGAAGAGCCTGCTGTTCGCCGAGCTGGCGATGATCGCGTACAACGACAAAGCCGAAGCGACCGTCGCGGCGGCGATGGCCGGGTTTCCCGATGTGACCTTCTATGATCGCGATGGTTCTCAGGCCTATCGGTTTCGCAACGATTCTGATTGCGTCATTGCTTGCCGTGGTACCGAGCCCAATGAGTGGAACGACATCAAGGCTGACGCGAATGCGCGAAGCACGCTGGCGGAAACCGCTGGCAAGGTGCACCGCGGTTTCAAACGAGAAGTCGATGATCTGTGGCCCATGGTCGAAACGGCGCTTGTCGATAATTCACATGATCTTTGGTTCTGTGGGCACTCGCTTGGTGGGGCGATGGCAACGATCTCTGCCGGCAGATGTTATCTTTCCCACATCCCCAGCAACCCACTGGGGCTATTTACCTATGGCAGTCCTCGTGTTGGCGACAAACGCTACATCAACTACGTCAAGCTGGACCACTTTCGCTTTGTCAATAACAACGACATCGTGACACGCGTGCCGCCGCCGTTCTTGGGTTATCGCCATTGCGGTAGCGAAGTCTACATCGACCGGAAGGGGCAGTTTGCCAAGTTGGGTTTGATCATGAAGCGTCGAGACCGTTGGCGCGGGTTCATTCGCAGCTTGAAACTCTGGAAGATTGATCACTTCACGGACCACTCTATCCACCGCTACATCGATGCGATCTTGGGTGAGCTGAAGAAAGACGAGGAAGGTATTTCCAACGGCGAAGCCGCTGCAACCGCCGAAGAGATTGCTGACGTTGAAGAAGTATCCGCCAAAGAAGTTTCCGCTGAAGACCATCCCGATTCATCCAGTTAGCAGCCGCCAGGACTCCGTTCGTGAGTGATTCTCAACAACCCAATAACGATTCCGACACCGATAAAAATTTGGAAGAGATCCCTCGCGAAATCGAAGTCGACGGCGTCCACTTAAAATTGGCGAAGCCCTACCAGGGCCCCGGGCAATGGATCGGGCAGCAAGAGATATTGATGCAATTGTTGGCGTGTTGGATATCTGTCGATGACGCGGATTTGCCGTTGACGCCGCGTCTGCTGGGATCGCCCGGTGTGGGGAAGACCCAATTGGCTATCGCGGGCGCAGCAGCGCAGGGACGGCCTCTTTTTATCTACCAATGCACGGCCGACACGCGTCCGGAGGATCTTCTCGTCACGCCGGTGCTTAGTCAGGGTGGCGACATCGCGTATCACGCTTCGCCGCTTGTCACTGCGATGCTTTGCGGCGGCGTTTGCGTGTTGGATGAAGGCAATCGGATGAACGAGAAGTCCTGGGCGTCGTTGGCGCCTTTGTTTGATAACCGGCGATACGTTGAATCCATTGTCGCGGGCATCACGATCGCGGCAGACTCGCGTTTTCGATCCGCAGTCACCATGAATCAGGACGAATCGACTTTCGAGATCCCTGACTACATCCTGAGCCGGTTGCAGCCGACGTTGGAAGTGGGATTCCCCAACAAGCAAGATGAGATGGCGATCTTGCAATACCATCTGCCGTTTGCTGAGCCTGAGATGCTGGCGATGACGGTGGACTTTTTGCAGGAGTCGCACCGCCTGAAATTGGATTTCTCGCCGCGCGATGGTATCAACATGTTGCGGTATGCTTTGAAGCGGATCACTCAAGATCCAACGCATCCAGTCAGCAAAGACGTGGCTTGGCGAGAATCTTTGGCAAAATGTTTGGGCGAGGACGCCGTCGATTTGGAAGCATTGGCTCAGCGGCAGCGACGAACACTTGGGGGGGACGCCGTGCCGCTTGGTCTGGCGGATCTGTTTTTTGATTCTGACGACCCCATGAACCCCGATTTGCCTGAAGACGATGACGATTTGGATGCTGATGGCGAGGATTTTTGATCTTTTCGGGGTGTCGAAGGCCGTCAGATTTCGCAAATCAGAAGATTCGTTTCCTCGGAGCTAAGTACCTCCAGGGTGCAAGGCATCTGCTAGCAAATCCTTGCGACGATGGGTTGCCAAAGTGCGTTGATCGTCGACGCCCGCCGTCTTTCTGCTGACTTAGAGGCGTTAAAACGTTGAGGAATGGAACTATTCGTGATGGATATCGTCAAAAGCCGCAAGCGACATTGCGGACATACAGCAGCCGGGCTCCTCTCTGTGGAGGGGGCGTTGCCGGTTGTTGGTGCGAGCGTCAATGTCGCTACGACCTCCCCAAATCCCCACTCGTTTTGTCCCGGACTCGTAACCTGGGATAACCTCGTATTTGCGGGTTTTTGGGGCCTAACTATACTTGGCGACGTGTTTGGCGGTGTTCCGCTGTCCAACCATCACTCGTCTATTAAGTCCTTATCCCCACCCAAGTCGCTGCTGCAGCTTTGACTTGGGCTGGCTCACATTACATTTCACCCCCTCCTGTTTGTGTCCGGCGGCATGGAATTCGCTGTTCTCAAACCTTGCTTGGAAGGTACGGTCTATGACCTCGCGTAAGCGAAAAAATACGACGCGTTCATCTGATTTAACGCGTTCAACTCGCCGTGGCAATTCGCAGTCCGGCTCAAAGCGTTCACGATCTGGCCGTAAAGGCTCCTTGAACAATGCGCGTCGCCGCCATTTGTTGGAGACATTGGAGACGCGGCAGTTGTTGGCCGGCCCCCAACTGATTGGAATCCAACCCAACGAAGGCGCTTTGATTGTCGACGGCACACAGCGGGATACCGCTCCGCGCCTGCTGACTTTTGGATTTGACGAAGCCCAGCAGTTGGATCCATCGACAACCGACGGAATCCGTATTACGCGCAGCGGACTCGATGGCGTATTCAATACCGCGGACGATGTGCCGATTGACTCAGCCCTGGTGACGCTTGGCGATCCGAATGAAAATGAGGTCGTTGTTCGATTCGTCGAAACGCTGCCGGATGACAATTACCGCGTCGAAATATTCGGGTACGACGACGAAGGTCAAGGCATTGTCGGACTGAAGAATCTGGATGGTGAATTTTTCGCTCCCAGCGAATTAGGGGAACGTAGCGACGTCATCGACTTCGAACTGAAGTTGGGTGCATTGGTCGAGGCCGTCGTGCCGCAACCGGTCTTTCGGGATCCGGCGGATCCTCAAAAGCTGATTCGCAACGACAACGAGATCGTCGTTTACTTCAATGAAGATGCGCTCTTCGTCGAAGACGATGCCAGTGGTAATCCTACTGCGCGCTCGGCAGAGAATCCTCGCTTCTATCAGTTGCTCTTCACCAACGAAACCGTTGGAACGTTTGATGATGAGCGTTTTGCGCCAGACGAAGTCGTTTACGACGCAGCGACTCATACTGCACGACTGATCTTTTCCGGCGACATTAACGAGTTGCCTGATCGGCAACCTGGCGACGGTCCATCGACAGGCGGTACGTGGCGATTGCGCATCGGGTCTGCGGTCGATGTCGACATGGACTTGTTGATTGCGCCGACTCCGTTTCTGGTGCAGAGCACCGCTGTCACCGATTTCCAACAGCCTGGACTGCGAGTTGCCTTTAAGTCAAATGTTGCCAACGGCACCGGTGAAGGCACTGGCGATTTCAGTGTTCGGTTTATCGATTCGGGCACTGGCGGTGTGACGGCATCGATCGATGGGAACGGCGATGTCGTTTTCGATTTCGGTGGTGTTGGTCCGACGGCTCAAAATCCGTCTAGCCCGACGGTCAGCGACCTAAGGAATGCAGTAGCGAACAACCCTACTGTTGCCAATCTGCTCGAAATTGAAGCTGCTTTTAACGGAGACATAAATGCTGCGAATGGGATGCTCGTTCCCCAGAGTGTTGTCAACTCACAAGCATTGGCTCTTGTTGCCGTCGGCGACACGCACAGCACTTCGTTGGACGTCGGGATTTTTGGGCAGTTCAACGATCTGAGCAGCATCGTCCTTAGCGAGGCAATTTCGGCGCAGCCCTACGCTATCGAACTTGCGGGCGGTCAAGGCGATCCTGGGCACACCGATGAAGTGCAGCATATCAATCAGGACTTTGGCGCCGACACGCTCGATGGTATCACGGAGATCGCCTACAACTTCAATCCTGTCTTCGACAATGATGGCACCAACGATTTTCTTAATCAAATCACGGACCGTCAGAAAACGCGAATTCGCGAGGCACTGAATCTTTGGTCCAGCAAGGTAGGTGTTCAGTTCCGCGAAACGGTATCGGATGGAATTACGTTTGCGCTGGGCGATACCGCGGACTTGCAAAATCGGGGTGCGATTTTGGCTCAGGATGCCGGTCCTCTGGATGCGGTTGTTCGAGTCGACCCGACCTTCGCCGACTCCGCACTGGTTTTCAGTAACCAAATTGTTTTCGGTACTGCGTATGGCGAGGACTTCACGCGCAAGTCCGTCGCGGGGATTGGGCTATTGCTAGGCCTGAATCAATCGAACGATTTGGCTCCGCAAACGATCATGAGCTTCAACGCAGCCTTTTTGGATCAAGGAAATACTTCTTCGATCGATTCGCTAACGGATCTTGAACCTGTTTTTCCGAGCTCGGTGGATGTCTTGCATGGGCAACACGTTCATCGACCCGACAGCATCGATGTTGACCTCTACCGTTTTGAAGTAGACCTCAATGACGCCGACAAAGTTGGCACGCTAACTGCGGAGACTTTCGCGGAGCGTTTGGCTGATTCCAGCTTGCTGGACACGTCGATCACTTTGTTTGAAGAGGTGCCTGCGAGCGTGGCGTCCGATTTTGGTGTTGGGCCTGAACTGGAGATTACTGTTGAGTCGATGCTTCCCGGCAAGCTTGGCAACAACTCGCGAATCAGTTTCATTCAAACCGACCGTCCACTGAACAATTTGGCCGTTCGCATCTTGCCAGCGTTTGATGCTTCTGGTCAGCAGTTGACCAATGCGATCTTGATCGACCTTCCGCGCACACCGCAAAATGGCACCTCGACGTTGACAGCGGGGCGTATTGTCGATGCGATTAATGACAGCCCTTTTGCAAGTGCGATGTTCCGTGCAGAAGTGACGATCGGATCCGAGTCCACGATCGTTGCTGACGGCGAGTTGAATTTCCCTGCGTTGGTACTTGATGACGGTGGGCTGGTTCGCTTAGCAAGAAATGACGACTACTTCGGTGAAGACTCGCGTTTGAAGGCTTCGCTGGGCGAAGGCATCTACTACGTAGGTGTCGCCTCAAGTGGTAACGAACAGTACGATCCGGAAATTACCGGCAGTGGTTTTGGCGGGTTAACTCAGGGTAAATATGATTTGCACCTGAAGTTTGAACCGCAGTTGGATGAAGTCGATGTCATTCGCGATTTAGACAACGACCGCGTCGATGTGCCTGGGACAATCTTGGATGGTGATGGCGATGGCACTCCCGGTGGAGTGCACAATTTTTGGTTCCAGACGCGACCGGAGAACCGAGTCGTTTCTTTCACCGACAATGGTGACGCGGTGATCCCAGGACAGACTGTTCGTATTGTCGGTGCCACGGGTGTGACGCGAACATTCGAGTTTGTGCCCAATGGCCAAACGCCAAGTCCGGGTAACATTGCCGTTAATTACAGTCCAGGTGGGACTGGCTTCCCAACGCCTAGCGGCAACCTTGCTGCTGCGTTACAGGCTGCGATCAACAACCGTCAGAATGAAACTGGCGTGCGGGTAAATCGTGTCGATGTAAGGCATCTTGAATTCTTCGGTGATCGAAGTGTTAATTTCTCGACCAACTTCCGCGGTGCAACCGCGGTTGGACGCAACATATTTGTTGATAAGTCCGCTGGTCCGCAGGCTGATGGAAGTTTGGATCGACCGTTCAACAACATCGCAAATCCTGCCGTCGCGAACGCTTTCGGTAGTGCAATCGAAGGCGATATCGTTCGAATTGTCGGTAACGGTGGGTTGGATAATAGACTGGAGACCGAAGACGACAACTTCAGTTACAAGATCGGTGTGTCTGACACAGGCGGTGTGACACTGGAAGACGGTCGGAACATGGAAGTGCCCAAGGGTGTGACGACCATGATCGACGCTGGTGCAATCTTTAAACTTCGCAACTCGTTCATTGGCATCGGCAGTAGTACTATTCAAGTTGACCGAAGTGGAGGTGCTTTGCAGGTGCTTGGTACGCCAAGGCTTGTACAGCTGAGTGATACCGACGAGCCGGGCCCGCTTACGACTTCGCTTATCTCGGGCGAAAACGTAGCAGCCCCTGGATACGACGATGGTAGTGTGATCTTCACCAGCATTCGTGATCGCAGCGCAGATTTGGATGCCGCAGGAATTAGCCCTGCCCCAACGCCAGGCAACTGGGGTGGTTTGATTTTTCGACGTGACCTTGACCAGGCTCAAGGGCGCCGGGATTTGGAAGACGAAGGCATCTTCCTGCAGCGAGTGAACCACGCGGAACTTCGGTACGGTGGTGGTAGTGGAATACTGATCGACTCAGTACAGCAGCTGGTCAATCCAGTTCAGATTGTCAACATGCGTCCCACGATCACATTTAATGAGATCACGCAGAGTGCTGATTCGGCAATCAGTGCGGCTCCGGACAGCTTTGAGGAAACCAGTTTTCAATCTCCCGAATTTCAGCAACGCGGCGCATTTACGGCTGACTACGATCGCGTGGGGCCGGAGATTCACGGCAATAGCATTGTTGATAACAGCATTAACGGCCTGTTCATTCGGGCTTCGACGACACCGACAGAGCGACCGAAAGAATTTACCGTCGCTGGTCGGTTCGATGACATCGATATCGTTCACTACGTTTCGGAAAACTTGGTCGTCGCTGCGGCGCCCGGTGGGTCGATCACCGACGATTTCGCACCTTCGATGGAACTTGTCACTTGGCGAGAATTGCCAGGTGGCGGCATTGATGCTGGCAACTACCAGTACAAGATGACGTTCGTTGATGCCGATGGATTCGAGTCGCTTGCAAGTAGTGACTCTGGTTTGGACACTCTCTCTGTCACGGTTGTAAACAACGATTCCAGCATCGAACTTTCGTCGCTGCTGCAAGTGGGTGTCGATACCGATTATGTCTCGCGTCGTCTGTACCGTAGTGAGCCCGTTAGCGGTGAGTTCAGGTTGGTCGCTGATCTGGATGCGTCTTCAAGGGGTTTCGTTGATCGCGGTGACTTTGGCGTGGCGGCATTGGACCTGGGGCGAGCTGGTACACGAGGTCGGTTGGACGCGTCGTTGGTGATGGATCCGGGCTTGATCGTCAAGCTGCGTGGCGCGAGGATTGAGCTGGGTCACGGAACACAGTTGTTGGCAGAAGGCCTGGGAAGCAACCCAGTTGTCTTCACTAGCGCGGTCGATGATCGATTTGGGATCGGCGGCACCTTCGACACAAACAACGATGGCATCACCGGCAATTCGAGTGCCGAGCGCGGTGATTGGTCGGGTATTTACGCGGGTCCAACTGCCAATGTTAGCTTTGACAATGTCCAGTTGTCTTATGCAGGTGGTATTAGCCTTTTAGAAGGTGGTTTGGCGCGAGGCTTCTTGCCGCTTGAGTTGCAACAGGCCACTGGCCGAATTACGAATTCGCGGTTCGAATTTAATGATGATGGACAAGATGGTGCTGGACCTGCGGGGCGATTTGGTCGGCTAGCAGTGACCGAAGCGACGATCATGGTTCGTGGCTCGCAACCGATCATTGTCGGCAACACTTTTGTTGATAACCGAGGTTCGATCATTGACATCGATATTGAATCGATGACCGGTGACTACAACATCGACTTGGGGCGTCAGACCGGAGAGATCGATCGTCTGGCGGTCTTGGATGACAATCACGGACCAGCGATTCGTTTCAATCGCTACTTGAACCTGCCATTCGATGCGAATGATCCCGGACTTCAACTGTCTGGGCTAGAAGTTCGTGCTGGTGTTCTTTCAACCGAGACGATTTTTGACGACACCGATATTGCGCACTTGCTGTTTGACACTATCGAAGTCGGCAATATGCACAGTTCAGGCGGATTGCGTTTGTTGAGCCGCCCTGACGAAAGTTTGGTGGTTAAGTTCTCGGGGCCCGGCGGACCAAATAGTGCGATCGAAGGCACGGGTATCACGGCGACTGGTGCAACCAGTTCGACCGATGACCGCGTCGGCGGATCGGTTCACATCATTGGTCTGCCTGGCAGTCCGGTGATCTTGACCAGTATCGAAGACGACACGGCTGGTGCTGGCTTGAAGCCAGACGGTTCGCAATTTACCGATCACGATGGTGATGGCGTTTTCACGCGTCCGTTTGCCAACGACTGGCGTGGCATTCTGCTGGATCAATTTAGCAACGATTACAACATCCCCGTTTTGCCCGAGTTGGAGTTGTCGACGGAAGTTGCACCTGGATTAAACGCGTCGGTCGAGAACGCGCAGCTATTGGGAGACTTGGCTGACAATCTTTCTACGGGAGATCACGTTCGACGACTTGGTTTTGAAGTCGAAGGTTTCTTGAGCGGAAACAATGATATTGACACGTACAGTTTCGTCGGCTCGCCAGGGACAGAGATCTGGATCGACATTGACAAGACCAGTCTGGGACTAGACACCGTCATCGAGCTGCTGGATGAAACCGGGGCAGTCTTGGCGCGAAGTGATAACAGCGCCGACGAAACTGCTGAGAACAACGCGGCGGCTGTCACGATTTTTGACCCTGACCTGCAAGGCGTCACGACTTCGTTGCAAGCCGCTAACGAACAGTACACCGAACGAAACGACTTCGGTCTCTATGACGACTTCGGATCGACCAATACGCGCGACGCGGGCATTCATTATCGTCTGGCGGGGAATGTCGCTGGCGATACACGAAGCGTTTACTTCTTTCGAGTGCGTAGCGCATCGATCAATCCAGATGACGCAGCAGCCGGAATCTCGGGTGGAAATTATCGTGTGCAGCTTCGCTTGACTGAGGAGCAGCAGTTCCCGGGAAGCGTGGTTCGATACTCTGACATTCGATACGCCAACAACGGAATTCATGTCCAGGGACTGATGGCATCTTCTCCACTTTTGGGAGAAGCTCAAGAAAATGAGGGTGCTGCATTTGGTGCGGCAAGCAACGATACGCCTGTCGGGCTTACACCGGGTTCGGGTGGCCAGTACGTGGGTAACCTTGTCGATGGCACACGCAATGTGATCAGCGTGGGCGGGGCACTTGGGTTTGCGAGCGACGTGGATTTCTATCAATTTGAAGTTGATTTCGCGAATACGAATGGTTTTCAGTCGGCGCTTCAGTCTACGGTTTTTGATATCGACTACGCCGATGGATTCAATCGCCCCGACACGAACATTAGTGTGTTCTATGATCCCGATGGGCTACCGCAATTTGGTGGAAGTGGAAGCTTTGAGCCGAGACTGGTTTTCTTCGGTAGCAGCAGCAACATCGCCGACGACTTGACGAGCCCCGGCGGCGAGAACAATGCGATCGAAAAGTTGATTCGTGGATCGGTATCAGATGGTGACCCGTTCATCGGACCCGTTGTGCTGCCCGAAGGTGTCTACTATGTCGCGGTTACATCTGACGGAGTAACACCAAACGCGTTACTCAATGCGATCCGAGAGCCAATCAACTCAGTGGATCGGCTGGTGGAAGATCGTATCGATCGTATCAATGCGGAGACAAGAAGTACGGCGAATGTGCCGTCGATTCCTCGGTTGTTTGAAGATGCTTCGATCGTCGCATCGACTTTCTCGATCGAATCTGACACGCGGCTTGGGCACGGCAAACCGAATCACTTCGACGGAACGACTGGAACGTTCTCTTTTGGCGGTGCGCCGCCAGTATTTGAATTTGTCGCTTCGGGAACGGGTGGCGATGCGCCGAACGGGGTTGATATCGGCAACCCATCGTTTCCATCTAATCTAGATTTGTTTGATTTTTCGCTGGCGGATGATTTCGCGATCGGTGGCCGGGCGTCTTTTGGTGGTCAAGCGGAGCTGACTTCAACGACGATTCCACACCTCACGGTCGTGGGAGATTTACAGAACGATCCGGCTGATTTCTATCAGTTTGTTATTCCAACGACGAATGGCCAGAACATAAGCAAACGTGTCATCTTCGATATCGATGATGGCTACAACATGCTGGCCGATGTAGATGACGATGGTGATCCCTTGACGCCTCCGGTCAACACGGATAGTTCAAGTGTTGATACGACCTTGATCCTGTTGCGAGAGGACCCCGCAAACCCTGGAACAATTGAGCTAGTGCCAGGGATATCCAGTAACACCGATAGCACAAACACACAGAATGGTGCTGGTGGAAGTAACTCGCTGCTCGATCCTTACTTGGACACTTTTCTGCAGCCAGGTAACTACTTTATTGGTGTCCTGGAAGAGGGCACAACATTCACAATCGATGCTGCTGGCATTACCACGACGAATGACGCCATCTCAGGCGGAGCGCAGGATTACACACTCCATGTGTCAATCGAAGACCATGTGCTTCCACCTGGTTCCACACAGCTTGGAGCCGGAGTAGACGTACTTGCATTCGATCGGATTACCAATGACCAGTCTGGCTCGATCACCAGTGAAGTACTCGACTTGAGTGGTTACGTCGCTCAGGACTTACCGACTCTGTACTTTAATCGGCTGTTTCAGCCTGTCTTTGGGCCAGGTGGTGTGGGTGATGATACCGCTTCATTGACAGTCGTTGTAACGGATGAGAACGGAGGTCAAGTTGAGACACTGTTGCATAATTTCGTAACGGATAACGACCCGAACAGCACATTGATCACTGACGACTGGAAGCAGTTGCGGCTTTCGCTTGGGGAGTTTGCGGGTGAATCAGATGTTCGACTTCGGGTTGACTACACGACCAATGGTTTGATCGCAGATTCAAGCCCGCAAAGTCGTGAACGCGGCCTGCTGATGGACGATTTCATTGTCGGGTTTGCTGAGCGCGGCGAAACAGTATTCAATGCAAGCTCGAATGCCAGATTTGGTGGTAGCGGCACGGGTGCGGTATCGGGCGAATATCAGTTGGAACTGAGGCACGGCTCTGACTTCGCTTCGCCAACGTTTGACATTAACGGTGACCCTGTCACGCAACTGGATGTCAGTTTTGATACCAATGCACGTCACAATCGGAGCGTCACGCTGATTGCGCCCGACGGCTCGCAGATCTCTGATGGGCAAACGTTTGTCATTGGCGATGGTGCGTCGAACCAGACGTTTGAATTCAAGTCGTCCGGAAATGCGACGTTCGGAAACACAACCATCCCGTTCTCGGCGACGGATTCATCGGCCGAAGTGGCACGGAAAATACGAAATGCCATTAACAGCCAAACGGCCATCAAAATCGAAGCCGCTTCGGCTGGCGGTCTTGATACGGAAGATCCCACCGACGGGCAACTGGCTCTCAGCGGCAATGCGACCGGCACGTTCAGTACCGATCCGTCGACCGACCTGACGGTCGATAGCCAAGGCCACTTGCAGATTCCCGCGGTTTTGCATGACGGTTTGGGCGACGAGAATTTCTTGCGTACGCAAGGTCAGGTAATCGTTGAAAACAACGTGATCCGAGATGTGCGCGGGATTGGAATTTGGTCAGAACCAGGTTTGCGTCAAGTCGACCCACGTCACGATGTGAACAATATCTTTCTTGACACGCTGCATCTTGGAAATTCGAGTCCAGGCTCGGTGCGCAATCTCCCAACGCTGAACGACAGTGTCTTGGGGGGACTTGCTCCGGGGATCGTGATCCAGAACAACTCGATCGACCAAGCGGAGTATGCGGGCATCAAAATCGATGGGGAGATTGCGCCCCTTGCCATCGTGCCACCTGACGGTGATTCGATCACTGACGGTTCGACGTTTGCGATCGATGCAGCTGGTACACGTGTGGTGTTTGAATTTGAAGATATCGGGCAGGGTGTCATACCGCCCAACTATGTGCGTCCCTACGGCAGTGCGACCGATGGTGGTGATGGAGTGCGTGATGGGCACGTGCCCGTTTACATTCGTCACACTGACTCCAATGCGGCCTCGCCTTATGTTGGGCGGACCACTGTGTATACGCCTGTTGAAGTCGCGAACGCGATTCGGGAGTCGATCCAGGGCAGCATTCTGATGTCCAATGCACTGGTTGAGCTGGTGGACGTCGAAATTGGACCGTGGCTAGCAAGCGCAGCTTCCGGCTCGGGTTTGGATTTTATTCAGCCAGCGGTGTACGTCTTTGGTGCTAGCGGTATCTACACGAACGCTGAGATCCAAATCAGCCAAACGCCGATTTCTGAGGCTCCGCAACCATTCGCTAGGATCGTCAACAATACGATTTATGGTGATGACGGACGGGAATCGAATTTCCCCGAGTCAGCTCAAAGCGAGCCGAGCGATCTGCTGTCGCAAGCGATCGATACGAAGGTCGGTAGTAGCCACCGGGGACCTTACATCCAAACGGGGGCCATCGGTGACAACGCCGCTCAAGCACAAAGTGATGTCGATTTTTATCAAGTCTATCTTGAGGTGGGTGACCGCCTTGTTGTCGATATCGATACCGTCAGCGACCCGAACGCGACGCCTCCAGCTGTCGGCCCAGATACGATCGTCAAGGTCTTCGATGCGAGTGGTATCGCTCAGTCGTTGCAAAATCAAACTGGCAGCGATTCGATCGTGAACGCGAGCGGCGTCGCACCGGACCACTTAGATCCGCTTTCGACGGCCTACACAAAGGTTTCCGATGGAGGGAATTCCTATGATCCATTCGTCGATTTCACTGCTTCGCGGACAGGCATCTACTACGTCGGTGTTAGTAGTGAAGGTAACGATAACTACGATCCGATGGCGTTGTCCGGACGTGTTCAGGGCACAGGCGGTGCTGGGGACTACACCATTGGTTTGGAGGTCTTTGCCCCGCGTTCTTTTGTGATCAGCGGAAATAACGGCAGTGGACAAACTCGGCTAAACGGCGCGGAGGAAAATGACCAGGATGGGATCACCGGTGAAGATGTCATTGGCGACACCTTTACCGTGACGCAGATATCCGATGTAGATCTGACGCGAACGGGCGGGATCAACGAAATTACTTTTGAATTTGTTGTCAGTCCGAATTTGACTCCGTTTCAATTGGGTAACGGTAACATCGCAATCAGTCTGGGTAATCCAGCCGCTGCGGCGAACGCGACACGGCTTCCGGACATCATGCGACGCATCGAGCAGATTGTGAACGGCACAATCAATAATGTGCCGGTTATCCCCAATGATACGATTAGTCGTGGGCCGATCGATTTCGGAAGAGCTTATTCGGCAGGTGGGCCAGGTGGATCCAGTATTGAGATACCGGCAGCGACCTTTAGCACGAGTGAGGGAATTGTTGACAATCCGTTCTACTATTTCCGTGATTTCAATACGAGCGGATTTGGTCATCGCATGAATTTCGGGTCGACCGAGCAGTATGTCATGCTTGGACGAGTTGCCAACGTTGAACTGGATCAAGGTTTGATTGATGCGGGGCTTGCTTTGGATCCAGCGCCGGGGCTAGACATCGATCAGCTGATCAACGAATCGGGCGTGGTAGTCGCCGGTGGTGCAAGTCCGACGCTGCTGAACAATGTCTTTTTGAATCTTCACGAGAGTGTGGTCGCCGAGGAAACTCGGTTCCTGGGTTTCGGCGAGGACAACCGCGGTGCGGATCAACACCGCAAGCCACAAGAAGTAATCGTTGTTGCCTCCGCGTTCCAGCATGACGAGCCGACTCCCACCCAGTTCAACGACGAAACATTCTTTTTGGGGCTGCGCGACTTTGGCCTTACGACTCTCCGTGCACCGAGTAATGTCAACGGCGGAACGGATGACTTCAACATTGTTCTGGGTAACAACGATACCGCAGTGCAATATGCAGAGGCAGCGAACTTCCAGCCCGATATTGACTCGCTGCTAATTGATTCATCGGTCAGTTCCTTGGTTGAGCGAGATGCGCTGGTCAACCTGAAGAATTCACTGGGATTGCCGATTAGCAATATCCTGACACCGACGATTGATGTCGCCGGAATATTGCGAGCGGACAACCCCGATGTTGCACCTCCCGGTGGTATCGGAGCATCGATCTTTGTTGATCGTGGATCAAGCGAACTGGCCGACTTTGTTGGTCCGATTGCGATTGCTGAAGCTCCACGCGACAACGATGCGGACGGTGTGGATGCTGATCCAACGGTCGGAACGATCGACCTGAAGAGCGGTGTCTACGAAGAGTTCCGCATTCAATTGCGTGACACGGGTGACGCATCCGATCCTTTTGCAGGAATTGGAATTGATGATGCCTCGGTTGTTGTTCCGGCCATACCAGGTGTTCGCCCCTCGGGTGCAAACGTTTCTTTGTTTGAAAATGATACCTTGCTGACGCAGGGTATCGACTACACATTCAACTACGACGAAACCAAGAACATCATCACGCTGACCCCGCTTGCGGGTATTTGGCGCAATGATCGCGCGTATCGAATCTCGCTAAACAACCAGGATCAAAATGTTCTGATTGCGGCGGATCCAGCAGACATCCGTGATGGCGATCAGTTCTCGATCACGGATACCAATGGTGGCACCGTCGTCTTTGAATTCGAGACGGGTTACCAACTGTTGGTGCCCGAGCCGCTTACCATGATTGTTCCTCGCGAAGGAACGAACGCTGGCGGTGTCCGTGATGGCGACATTTTCCAAATCAACGATGGCATCAACCCGCCTGTCGTGTTTGAGTACAACAGCGACACCGCGCAGTTGCCTGGTACTGTGGTGGTGCCATTGCCAACACGCACGACTCCGTTGGACCCGGACGCACTGAATGCATTCTTGGAAGAAATTGCTTTAAGTACGGCCAATACGATCATCGGCGAAGTGACCGCAGGTCGCTTGGATCTGGACGTGCGTATCGTCGGCGACCCTGCGTCGGAAGATGTCGATGTGGTGCAGGATCGCATTGTTTTGGGAGCTGATTTAGGTGCCACTTTGACCACGTCCGGTAGCGGACTTCGTCAGTTGGCTAGGACATCTGCCCTGAGCGTTCCTGCTGCGGGAACAGATCCCGTCAACGGTGTGGTGAATGGCGATTCCTTCTCGATCAATAACGGAAGCACGACTTCGTTCTTTGAATTCAATGACGGAACAGGTGCAGCCACTCCAGGTGCAATCGTTGTCGATATTTCGGGTCAAGCTCCGCTAACTTCTGATGAATTGGCGACGGCAATTGTGCAAGCGATTGTGCCAAGCGGATTGGGGCTGACTCCAGAGATCATTGGTAATCAGGTTTATCTGAATCTTCCCGAATCCGGATCAGTGACGGTGTCCAGCGGACGTTTGGGAGTCGTGGGTGTCGCCCGGCCAGCAGTCGACGGTGACACTTTGACGATCACTCCAGTTGGCGGAACGGCTGCTGATGCAATTAATTTTGAAATCAATCGCACGGATGAGCGTGATGTAAACGGAGATCTCATTAACGATGGTGTCGCCGTTGGCAGCATCGCGGTCGATGTGCAGCGTGGAACAACAGCAGACCGGTTTGCTCGCGATCTTGCTGAGGCGATTATTCAACGGTCAGCGAACACGCCGGTCAATCCAAATAGCATTGTCGGGTTGGACGCGAACGGGATTCGCGTGGTTGACGGTGGGCTTGTCGTCCTGGGTGGCGAAGCGGGACTTGGCTTGAATGTGACGGGCGACGCGATTGATGTCGTTGGCGTCCCATCAGTCGCTGACGCTTCCCGCATTCAGGTGTTTGGACCGCTGCTGTTGAACATGCCTACCGTTGGTGGTGGTGCAATCCGATCGGGCGAAGTGCTGATCTTGAAGGATCAATTCGATAACAACGTGCTGTTTGAGTTTGTGAGCAGCCAAGGGGGAGTGCAGGAATTCGACGGCGGGACCAATCCGGATGGGTCGGTTCGTCCGCTTTCGGTCGTCGTTCCCTACAACACTTTCGATACTGACGTTCAGCTTGCCACGACATTAGAAGGCATCATCAATGCTCAGAATATTGGCTTGACGGCATCGCCTGGTGGCGTGGGTCAAGTGTCGTTGGGACGGATCGATCAGAGTCGTGTTAGCACATCGGGCGACCCAGCAAGCGGCGTGTCCGGCATCAATCAGGTGACGGTGTTGCGCGGCATTGTTTCTGACCAGGAAGTCTTGGTGATTCGCCAAGGTACCAATGAGGTGAGATTCGAGTTCGAAGAAGCGACATCCGGTGGCGGTGTTACTGCCGGGAACGTTCCTGTCAATTTCCAAGCGGGCAGCACGGTTGCGGACGTGGCCAATAGTTTGGCTGCTGCGATCAATAACAACGCTGTCAACTTGCGATTCACTGGCCAAGCCGTCGCCACTGCCGATGGTGAAGTGAGGCTGTTTGATGTTCCTGGAACGGTGGTCGATGTGACTGGCGCCCCGACATTGAATGTGGTTGGTGTGCCAGGCGGAGCACGCCCGGTGCGGATCTCGCCTTCGTTCTCTGCGACGGAAGTCAAACTGGAAATCTTGAATGCGATTAACAGCATCAATGAGACAGGGAACTTCACCTCGCTGGTTGCTCAAGACCGTGGGGGTGACACCTTGTTTGTTCGCAATGGCGTGTCATTCACTGGTGCGGGAATCACAAACTACTTCTTGCCAGCGATTAAGGACTTGTCGGGTAATCCTTTGGAAGCCAATCGCGATGATCTGACGACGCAGTTTAGTATTTTGATGCCAGAGTCCGCCTTGGACTTCGGCGATGCACCCGACCCTGTGGCCGGTGTCTTTGGACGTTACCCAACATTGCTGGACAACGACGGGCCACGACATGCGATCGATGGACTGTTGACTTTGGGTGTTTCCATCGACGCGGACTTAGACGGGCGCCCATCTCCGCAAGCGGACGGGGATGACCAAGTGATCTCGATCGGGACTGGCGGTGGTTCATTCACCGTAACGTCAGAATCGGGCGTGGCAAATATCGTCATCAACACGGCGACCGCCATCAATGGAGATGGCGACACCATCACGATCGATACGGGTGTCGACTCGGCGACATTGGAATTGGACTTGGACGGTATTTTTGAAGAAGACAACTTTGCGATCCGACCACAGTTGCCCATTACGACGTCCAGCATCGCTGCTGCGATTAATGCGGCGATCATTGAAAGTCCACTTCGTCCGGCCAGCATTACTGCCGTTGGTGTCGATGAGGTAACAGCGGCCGACACACAGGCCGGATCAACGTTCTCAAGCACCATCGTTGATGGTGTACTGAATATCAGTGTGAATGTATTCGACTCCAGTGGCCAAGTGGCTGCGGTTGATGGCGAGACGATCCGCGTCGTCACAGATCAGTACGAAGAAACGCTGGAACTGGACTTCAACGGTGTTACCGCGAGTAACAGAATTGCAGTCGTTCCGACCGAAGCGATTTCCAATCAGTCGATAAGCGACGCGTTGATTCGCGCGATTCAGGGAAGTCAGTTAAGTCAAGCGAAGATTGCTGTTAACGGAATTCGTTTGGATAATAGTGATTCGCTACAGGTGATCACCGATGACGAAGACGGCGTCGTGTTCTCCAGTGCGTTGAATCCTGGCGGTGTGTTGAACAAGGGTGCTGCCACGCCGATTGAAGTAACCGTGTTTGGCTCGGGTGTCGTGGAGGCATGGGTCGATTTTAATGCCGATGGAGACTGGGACGATCCGGGCGAGCAAATCATTTCCGGTGATACCGCTGGCGCGATCTTTGATGATCCCAATCGTGGAGGTATCACGCGGCCGTTTACGATTACCGTTCCCGAAACCACTCCCGTGCCACAATCGTCGTTGACAACGTACGCTCGATTCCGCGTCTCGCGGCTGGGCGGTTTGCAACCGACGGGTCTGTCGCTGAGCGGCGAAGTCGAAGATTACGCACTTTTGATTCTGCCAGGTGGTCCACCGGTTCTGACGGGCGATCAAGCCAATCGCTCATTCACGGTGGATGAAGGTGGAACACTTTCAGCGCTTGACGCCGATGGTTCGTTGACTTCGACGACCAACGACGACGGGTTGCTAAACGGTGTGATTGATCCTGATGGAGACGAGGTCGCCATCTTTGCTGATGACGTTGGGACGTTCACGTTGTTCTCCGGCACAACGGCGGCGGGTGAATTGACAGTCTTTGAAAACGGCACGTTTACTTTCAGTGCACTTGGCGATTTTAATGGTGATGTCACGTTCACGGCGCGAGTTACCGACGTAAAGCCGCTGGATCCTAGTACACAGATCGTGCAGAACGATGCGATCACGGCGACGATCAGTGTCCAGCCGGTCAATGACATTCCTGTTGCTTCCGGACAGCCAGGGTTCGACCTGACGGTTCGCGAAGATCTTGCGAACCTCGATGGTTTGTCGATCACTACCACAGGTCCGTCGTTCAGCGTGACGACGGATGATGGCATTCCGAGTGTCGCGATCAACGCTGCTGCGGTCGCTGCCGTCGACGCAAGTGGTGCTGCGGTAAACGATGGTGACACGATCACGATCGTTCGCGGAGACGAATCGACGACGCTGGAATTGGATTTTGACGCAGTTTTGGCAGACGGCAGCTTTGATGTGGCGGAAGGTAATATTGCGATTCGCCCTCAACAGCCAATCACGACGCTTAGCACGATCGCGGCAATCAATGCCGCCATTGCGGGAACGACACTGCTGAGTCCCGCCGATATGCCTTATAAGCTTGATGTCGCGACGTTGATTGATCCGTTCTACGAAGCTGGGCCAGCCAACGAGTCCGAGGGAGTTGGTGAGCAGGCGTTGATCTTCCAGTCGGTCAGTAGCACGGACAACCAGAACGGCCTTTCCGATGAAGGTGGTACGGTAGAAATACTGGCTAACGGAACCGAGTTGCGTTACACACCACCGCTGAATTTCAACGGCATAGACACCTTCACATACGTTGTTGCCGATGTTCCAGCTGATGGCCAGTTGAGTCAGGCATCGCCGGTTGTTGGAACGGTTTCCATCACGGTCACACCCGACAATGACGATCCAATCGCCGATGTAGACACCTTCCCTTTGAATGTGGGTGATCCGACACCACTGCTGATCGGCATTGATCCGAACACGAACAAGTCAGTGTTGCTAAACAATGATTCGCCGGGCCCGCTGCAACCAGAGATGGGTAGCGAATCGGGTCAGACGATTGAGTTGTTGGACGTGCAGACTCGTTCGCAGGAAGGTGGAACGGTCGTTTTGGACCCGGACACCGGTGTTATCAGCTATACGCCTCGAGCTTTCTTCAACGGAACGGATCGTTTCTCTTACACGATTAGAGACAACGGTTCTCCCAGAGCGATCGGAACGGGTGTGGTGGTTATCACCGTGGGGGGAGAAAACGAGGCTCCTCGATTCGTGAGTATCACGGGCCCAGATGCATCCGCCGATGGTCAGGGGTTGGTGCTGACCGAGAGCAAGGATGTTCCGTTGGATCGCAGTTTCGACTTGCAGACTTGGTTCTTCGATCCTGAGGGCGATTCACTGACGTTTAGCGTCACGTCGGACAATCCATCGCTGGTGACGGTAACGCAAACCAACGGTTCGCTTGATTTGCGAGTACCGCCCTTCGCGTCAGGGACCACGGTTATTCGTGTGACCGCGTCGGACGGAAATGGCGGCACGTTGACACAGCCGATTACGGTGACCGTCAATGGCACACCTGATCCGCCTCAAGTCAATACAACGGTTGACGAGTACAACGGATTCGAGGATCAGAATACCGTGATTGATTTGTCGTCGGTGTTCATCGATCGTGACGGTGATGATTTGGAGTACCGCATTGTTTCGCTGGGTGGGATTCAGAATCCTTCCGCGGATCAAATTGCAAATCATCCGCTGATTGCTTCACTTCGCGGAAATGAGGTCAACACGACGCCAGCTGATCATTTGCTGATTGTCGGTGATCGGCTGATCATTACGCCCCAGCCGGATCAATCCGGTACGGTCGATATTGTCCTTTCAGCAACCGATGGCGTTCCTGGGCAAGTTGGTCGGCAGTCGGTCAACTACGTGTTCACCGCGAACTTTGCTGCCGTTGCTGACCGTCCTGTCGCGTTCGGTGATTCCTACAACGTTCCCATTGGTTCGGTGTTGCGGGTGCTTGATCCTGCCGACGGCTTGCTTCGAGCCGGTACCAATGTCGCTGACTTTGATGCTGACGGAGACATGATTCGTGTCGATACCAATCCGTTCCCACTGGAAACGACCTACGGCATCGTCGATGTCGCGGAAAATGGCACGTTCACTTACACCAACCGAATTGACACGCCTAACGTTGATGTCACGGTCGGGCTGGTGGACACGTTCCAATACCGCATCCTTGATGAGACATTGCTTGCGAGCACTCCGGTTGTGGTATCGCTGACTCTGAATCGGTCAAGCTTTCAGAATCCGATTGGCGGCTTGGAATCGGATGTGACAGCCGATGGGGTGGTGTCGCCAATTGATATTTTGCGAGTGATTAATTTCTTGGCTGAGAACGGCAACACCTTTGTCAGCGAAATTGGGACTTCGCCGCCCGACTACGTCGATGTCGATGGCAACGGTCAAGTGACGCCCGCAGACATCTTGAGCGTCATTAACACGTTGGCTGACCAGCGTGCATCGGCCCAGGGCGAACTGATCTCAGGATTGGGTTCCGCTCAAGGCGAACTGGTTGGAGCGAATTCTGAGTTTGGCGGAGACGCCAGTTTTGGAGTGACCACGGCATTTGCGGCTTCAGATCAGTCCAATTTGCCAATGAGCAACCGATTGCCTTTGGAAAAACGCGCTGAGGAAGACGAGTCACAATTAGAATCGTCGCTGAGCGAGCAGCAAGCACGTGATGTGCTGCTGACCAGCGGCATTTCGTTGTCGGATTCGCGTTTGGAGGCAAGTGAAGAGATTCTTAGCCAAAATCGCGGGGAATCGGGGGCGGATGACGAAGTGATCGACCAGGTATTAGGCGACCTGTTTGACGAAATTTCGCTCGATTCTCTACTGGGAGGGAACTGAAATGATACCCAGGCGTTTAATATCGCAGACCAATCTCTGAGACCAAATCATTGGATGATCCGCTGAATCGGCGGCGAAAGCCGCACCCATACAGACAATTTTACGAACCGACTTGAGGGGCTTAATCCCTCAAGCCGGTTTTCTGCTGCTTAGGCAGCATTGCATTTTTTCAACGTATTTTTGCTAGGTCAGGTCACTATGACCCTGAAACGACTCCCACGACGTAAATTCTCTCGATCACGCACTGCTAAGAAGGCTGCTGATCGCCGTCTCAGTCATGAAACGCTGGAGCGCCGCGAATTGCTGGCCGCTGGGCTGGGTGTTGAGGAAGGTCCGCGATTGATCGCGGTATCCGCCAATTCGGGTGAGCAATTCGATCTCACTGGTGACAATCAGTTGTCTGTCTCTCCGACAGAGCTGACGATGCGATTTACAGGCGATCTGATCGATGCCTCGACGTTGGCCGGTATCCAATTCGTTCGCAGTGGCGGCGACGACAAGTTCGACAACGACGACACGGATCCAACCAATGACGCTGGCAATGATATTGTCGTGACTCCTGGGTTCATCGGCTTTGAACAGGACAACGGTACCAACATCATCGTTGCGCGCTTCGCCGAAACACTGCCTGATGATTTGTATGTGGTTCAGTTCGCCGGTTACGACGACACCAACAGCGGTGTCGTCGGGCTTCGGGATGTCAACGGAAATTTGTTGTGTCCGGAAAACCCGGTCGATGAATCGGCTCCAACGCAAAGAGTCAAATTCGATGTCGAGGTTGGACCACGTGTAGTCGGTGTGGTACCGCAACCCATCGAGACGATTTCGGGAACCCGTGTTCAGCAACGCAACAGAATCTGGGTGTTTTTCAATGATGATCCGTTGGCCTTGGGTACGACTGAGATCACCAGCGGCCCAGGGGTGAACCTGCCGGTTGTTAATCAGCAGTTTTACAAGTTGATTTATACCAGTGACACCGTCGAAAACACTGAGCCGGGGGTTTCGCCAGGTACAGCGATCGACCCGATCATTCCGACCAGCGTGACCTATAGCCCATTGCTTAATCGTGCTGAATTGACCTTCGATATGGATTTGTCGGACTTGGCTCCGGCTGCCGCGAATGGCAATGCAGGCACGTACCGACTGCGGATTGGTAGTGGTGATGCTCTTCCGGCTCCTCCGACGCCGCACTTGGCAGCTGGAGGATCGGGCGACCGATTTGTTGATGCGCAGGATCTTGGCGTGGTGTTTGACGCTGGCACGCAAAGTGTGCTGGTAACCGAGGGCGTGATTCAATCCAGTGAGCCGTTCATATCACAGTGGCCTGGCTCGACGGATGCCGTCGGGTCGCGAACTCAACGTCGCGATACCGCGTTGGCTGGACGCGTTGATACGAGCACCGGGATAAACGTCTTTCCGTACAACTTTGCGAGCGTTTATGGACGCGATCAGCAGGGTAACACTGCACAAAACGCAATTACGGATGCTCAAAGGACACGTGCGCGAGAGGTCCTGGATCTTTACTCCGAGCGTCTTGGCGTCACATTTGTGGAAACCGAAAACGAAGGTTTGCAGATTGTCACTGGCGACCTTCGAACGGTCGTGATCACAGCGGATACGGGTGCCGGGGCAGATACTCCGCTCAGCATTTATCGGGTCAACGAAGATGACCCGTCGCAGGGTGTCTTGGTGATGGACGCTGGCGAAAACTGGTTTGATGAATACGGGCTATCGCCTGATGGCCGCCCTAGCTGGTTTGTCGAAGCTGTTCGTGGTGTCGGAAGTCTTTTAGGAATTGGCAACCTGTTCGAATTGCCAGCTGGCGTCGGTGCCGGAGGATCGTCGCCTGATGAGCCCAACGCAGTTCTGTTCTCTAGCCAATACTACCCGAACCTGCCGGTTGAGCCCTCTTTCATCAGCCATAGCGACATCACTTTGGGGCAAGCGCTTCATCGCCCCGAAAGCAACGATGTTGACTTCTACAAATTTTCGGCAAGTGCTCCAGGTCGATTGGCGATTGAGACTTTTGCCGAGCGGCTTGACGGCAGCAGCTTGCTTGATACGCACATCAATCTGTATCAAAAGATCGACGGCGAGTTCGAGCTGATTGCCCGCAATGACGACTTTTATAGCGACGATTCATTCGTCGGAATTGATGTTGATCCCGGCGATTCTGCTGGTGAGTTCATCGTTGGTGTGAGCGCCTCGGGAAATGAAAATTACAATGGTGATGTCTCTGGTTCAGGCTTAGGTGGTGTATCGGAAGGGCGATACAACATGCGAGTGACGTTCACGGCTTCGACCGGAACGACCATCACCGATACGACTGGAACGCTGCTGGACGGCGATGCTGATGGGAATGAAGGCGGAGACTTTAATTTCTGGTTTCGTACGGCTAGGGATGTTTCTGCCGCGACCGGTGGTCAGCCACGCACCATTTTTGTTGATAAGTTCGGTGACGACTTTTCCAATGACGGATCTTTGGCAGCGCCGCTGCGAACGATTCAAAGAGCTCTGGCGGTGTCCAGAGAAAACGACATTGTTCGATTGTTACCTAACGGTGGTGTCGATGGTTTGATCGAGACCGTTGGTGACAACCGTGCCTACGAAATTGGTCGAGGCGGAGCCGGAAATCTCCCTCTCAGTGATGGTGCTGAGTTTGAAGTGCCCAAGGGTGTCACGGTGATGATCGATGCCGGGGCTATCTTGAAATTAAACAACGCCAAGATCAGTGTGGGTAGCGATTCGGTCGACGAAGATCGCTCCAAGGCAGCCTTGCAAGTCTTAGGGCAGCCCAATCGCTTTGACGATTTGGATGGTGATGGGAATGCCACCGACTTGGCCTATCAAGGTGAAGTTATTTTCACCAGTTATGACAACGAAGCGGTTGGATTCGATACAGACCCACGTGTGACGACGCCCGCAAAGGGCAACTGGGCCGGAATCGAATTCCGAAACGATTTCGACTATGCCGAAGGCCAAGAGGTGTGGGAAACCGAGGGGATTTTCCTAGATTATGTCTCTCATGCGAACATCAGTTTCGGTGGCGGATCGGTCAACGTTAATGATCCGTTGATTATCAATCCGATTCACTTGTCCGATAGTCGCCCCACCCTGATCTACAACACGATCACGGAAAGTGCCGACGCGGCCATCAGCGCCGACCCGAATAGTTTCCGAGAAACAAATTTCCACGCTCCCGTTTTTCAGCGGGCTGCTTCATTCACCAGCGACTACGAACGTGTCGGGCCGGAAATTTCTGGCAACTTGCTGTTTGACAACAGTTTCAACAGTTTGTTTGTTCGCGTTGAAACTCCCGCGGGTGGACAACGCGAACAATTGACTGTGAGCGGTCGATTTGATGATACGGATATCGTGCACACTCTCAGCGAAGTGCTTGAAGTCCGAGGGCAATCCGGCGGTCCTGTATTACTGGAGCAACGCCCCAACGTACTCAGTACCGTACTGACATCGGCACCGGCAGGTCCTGCGGCTGCTGGCATGACAGGAACACTGCCGTCGGGAACTTACAACTACAAAGTGACGTACGTTGATGAACTAGGTAATGAGTCGCTGGCAAGTCTACCGACCGAATCGATGCCCGCTTCGGCAGATGGGTTTCTAACAATCAGCAATTTGCCGACGGCGCCGAGCGAGTACTCCGGTCGACGTCTTTATCGAATCGACCCAACGGCCACTTCGGAAGCTTACGTTTTTGTTACGCAACTGGACCGCGCAACGACGACTTACGTTGACAACGGTGAGACACGTGGAGGTATCCTTCGCGGCGAGGAACGGCCACTGGCAACCGGTGTCACGTTGGCCGCAGGTAACGGCAACGGAACGCTGTTTCCAGGCGATGCTTACTCCTACCGATTCACGTTCGTCGACGGAATTGGCGGTGAGTCTCAAGCCAGTGTCGCAACGACAACGTTTGTCGCACCGACTGCTGGTGTGATTGAACTGGATAATTTGCCAGCGATTCCGGACGGATTCAGTAGTTTGAATGTCTACCGCGTTGATCCAACGTCGGGTGATTACTTCTTGGTTGTTCAATTGGATGCCGACACGACGTCCTACAACGACACGGGGGCGCAGCTTGGTGGACTTTTGACGAACGATGGTGGCAACGGAACACTGCTCAGCCCGCGGCTCAATGCAGGCCTGACGATTGATCCGGGCACCATTGTCAAACTGCAGAATGCTCGTATCGACGTTGGGTTCGGCGCGAACTTCTACGCGGAAGGTGCGGACGGACAAGAGGTGATTTTCACCAGCCGTCTGGACGACAGCGTGGGGGCCGGTGGTACTTTTGATACAAACAACGACTCGATCGCAGACAACGCGGCTCCAGGTGATTGGGCCGGTTTGATTTTCCGTGCCGATGCCAATGCCAGTTTGGATTTCGTTGACATCAGTCACGGTGGTGGCACGACGGTCAGTGGTGGCGTTTTCCAATCGTTCAATCCGATCGAAATTTTGCAGGCCAACGCACGGATCACGAATTCGACAATCCACGACAATGCCAGTGGATTCACGACGCTTAGCAACCGAGACGGCTTCGGCTTTAACGACGATGCCGCCATTTTTGTTCGCGGCAGTCAGCCGGTGATTCTGGACAACACGATTCAAGCGAACGAGGGTGCTGCCATCAGCATCAACCCCAACTCGCTGGATTACAACGACGTCTTGGACGCTGGGCGTTCTACTGGGGCAATCGACGTCATCGTGACTGATCAAGACAATCAGGGAGCGTTGATTGAGGGCAACCGTTTGGCCGACAACACTTTCAACGCTTTGCGTGTTCGCAGCGAAGTCTTGACGACCGAGAGCATCTGGGACGATACCGATATCGTTCACTTGGTCGACGGCGAGATCACGACGCTGACGCATCACTTCCGTAGCGGCCTTCGTCTGCAGAGCGATCCTGATCAAGGGTTGGTCGTGAAGTTTGGTCCCGATGGCGAATTGAAAGCCGACGGTATTCCTCTTGATATCGAAGATCGTATCGGTGGAACGTTGCAGGTGATTGGCACGCCCGGCAACCCTGTGATTTTGACATCGATCCAGGACAACACGGTGGGAGCTGGCTTTACGTCGGAAGGCCGACCTGCACTCGATACGCTCAACCAGGGAGCGGGTAGCCCAAATCTCGCTGCCGCAGGCGATTGGTTGGGGCTGACAATTGACACGTTTGCGAATGATCGCAACGTGGCGCATGTTTTGGAGGCCGAAGCTGGTGTGCCCGCAGCGAACTCGGAAAACGCATCCGCGGGAGACGCTCAGTTCATCGGCGATTTAGCACCCAATGAAAATGGTGGTGATGAAAACCGACGACTCGGTTTTACGGTGCGAGGCACCTTGGCGGATGAGAATGACCAGGACGTTTACACCTTCCGTGCAACTGGTGGAACGACTGTCTACTTAGATATCGACAACACCACCCTTGGTCTCGATACGGTCCTGCAACTTGTCGATCAGAACGATCAGATCTTGGCCGAAAGTGACAGTTCGTTCCAAGAAGCCACAACGCTGGTCACTACCGATGAGAACGATCCAGATCAAACGCTGAAGAATCTCTCGGTTGCCAGTGGCACCGTCGTGCATCCTTTGTTCCTGACAGGCGTCGGCAATCAAGAAGGCCCCAACCCGTTCGATGCTGGCATGCGAGTCATCTTGCCGGGTTCGGCTAGCACTGACGACAACGAGTACTTTGTGCGTGTCAGGAGCGCGCCAGGAACTGAACAAGGACGCACTTCGGGTCAGTACGATCTCTCGGTGCGTTTGCGCGAGGCGGATGAAGTTGCTGGATCAACGATTCAGTTTGCCGACATTCGTTACGCGACGAATGCGATCACAGTGACAGGTGCTCCACTGCACTCACCACTGACGGTTGACGCTCAAGAGAGCCTGGACTTTTCAACCATCAACGATCCGACGCCAGGTAACCCGCAGAGCGGCGATGAGTTTGTTCAGGAAACCACCAACGCGCGACGGACCTTCACGAACAACCAGGCTGATCGTCTGGGCAACTTGGAGACATCGGATCGAGGCTCACTTTCGGTCACCGGTGATATCGGTAACATCGACTCGTTCGATGCGGACGTGCGATTGGAAGATGTCGATGTTTATCAGGTGGACCTGTTTACTCAGCAGATCGAACCGGATGTATTCGACAGCGAGAATCGCTTTGTCACGGTGACGTTTGATGTCGATTACGCTGATGGACTTGGACGCCCGAACACATCGCTAGCGGTATACAACTCGTTTGGGCAACTAATCCTGCATGGCCGCGATTCGAATATCGCGGATGACCTGGGTAGGCCCCTGCAGGGAGTTGACTCTGCGAATTTGGCGGCCGGTTCCAATGGTGTGTTAGACGCACACATCGGTCCTGTTGAAGTGCCCGAGGGCACGTACTTTGTCGTCGTCAGCAACGCTAGTACGGTGCCTGCAGCACTCGACCAATTCTTCAATCCGACTCCCACCGAATCGTTGGTTCGCTTGGCGCCGATTAATTCGGTGCGCCGACTGGTCGACGATTCCTTAGATGGTCAGAGCTACGCAGCCGAAGCACCCCAGACGACCTTTCTGGGTAGCGATTCATTGTTTGATTTCAACGATCCCGTGATTGTTAATTTCGATACTGAGTCGATCGTTCCTTACACGTTGGACGACATTCGTCTATTCGTCAGTCTTGATACGGCAATTTCAGGCAACAACAATACGGTCGTTGCGAGCTTCAATCCGTTTACCGGAACGATGGAGCGTTTGATTGGACAGTCGGGCCAGCCTACAGATGATCTGGCGATCCGCGACGATGGCGAACTATTCACTTTCAGTTTGGGGCCACAGAATGGACCGGAAAATGCAGGCAACGTTGGTAACCAGCTGAACCTTAGCCCGGTTGATGGTTCAGCCACTGGTGTCGGCGACGATGCGTTGACATTCCAACGCAATAATATGGCTGGGACTGACTTGGAAGCCGATCCCAATGCTCAGTTGGATGTTTCTGCGATCGCGTTTCCAACCACGCCTGGAACAACGATTCGGACTGCTCCTATCAATCCGATGTCCAGAGCCTTCATCTTAGGTTCGCGTGACACCCGTGGTCGCGGTATTGAAGTGCCCGACACACTCTCGCGAAACCTGTTCTATGAATATGTGATTGGTACTGGTGCGGTGACCAGTCGAGGCAGCACGAACGCGAACACGCACCGAATGTTTACCGGCACACAGCCGTATGACGCCAGCCAGGGCCCAGCATCGGTCGATCGAGAATGGGGCGTCGTGGATACCGGCGCGATTTCCAATAACGGTGCTGATGGTGGCGATATTACGGGCATGTCATTGATCCCCGGTAGCTTTAGCGATTTGATTGCGGTGACGGATCGGGGTGGGGTGCATTCATTTGACTACCAAGTCAATGTTCCAGCGCCACTTGCCAGCGAAGCGTTTGGCTATCAGGGTGTCATTCCAACGATCTATCACGGAACCGTTACTCGTGATCCCGCGCACGTCGATGCGACTTTTTCAACGCAGCCGCCGCAGTTTTCCGGCATGTCGTTGGGGCCACCAAGCATCGAAGGCACCGCTTACCAGAACGTCATCTTTGCGACCACGATCGATGGCTGGCTCTACGCACTGGAGCTTGACGATGCTCAAAATGTTCAGCCTGCCAGCGTATTTGCCAACGGCCGATCGGCGATTCCGTTGACGTTCATTGGTGGCGCCGGCATTGGCGTATCGCCGCACGGCTTGGCGTTTTCGCATTTGGAAGAAAGCCCATGGAATATTACCGGGGACCGATTTGAGAACGCAGGTCACGGAACGGAAATACCTTTCGACCAGAGTCGCATTGCGACCAATGGTGGGGCTTCGCTGTACTATGGTTTTGAGGTAACAGGAAATACTGCCGACAACACGATCTCGCGAGCGGACAACAGCAACCTTGGGGAGCTAGCGCCGGGCGGTTCACACGGCACGATTATCTCTCAGCCGATTGACTTGGAAGGATACAGTTCAGCAGATAAGCCGACCCTGTACTTCAACTACTTGCTTGAAGTCGAGGACGACGATGATTACCTGCGTGCTGTGCGTACTCAGAACGATAGCTTCCGAGTCTTCGGATCAGGCGACGACGGAGAGTGGCAATTGTTGGCCACGAACAATGACTATCGCCAACTGCCGTTTAGCGACGAGTATGACCATTTCAACGACACGCAGATTCCGGTTCAAGAACTGTTTGACAGCGCGGTCGGCGAGACGGCTCAGTGGCGGCAGGCTCGTGTTGACTTAGGGCCTCTGGCTGGCAATGAAAATGTCCGAATCCGATTCGACTTTTCTACGTCGGGTTCGATGCGTTCGCATCACGGATCGATTGACTTTGTTGCCGTGCCTGGTGACGAAGTCGTTGATAACGAAGAATTGCGATTCTTTACCGATGGCGTCGATTTTACTGATCCGGGTTCTTTAGTTTCTTTCGAGACCATCGTTGGACGCGACATTGTCCTGCCTTCGGGAGCTGAGCTAAGCGATGGAGATCAGTTTGGTGTGACTGGTCCGGATGGACCGTTTGTGGTCACCTTCAAGACAAGCTTGTCAATTCCGGCGGTTGCCGGAGAGGTTCTCTTCACAGCCGGCGATTCAGCGGTCGATATTGCTGCGGCGGTATTCGCGGTGCTGCCCAAGACTCTGAACCCATCGGACAACCTGGATGGCACGATTGATGTCTTCGCGGCGACCGACTTTGTGGCGTTGGGAGATTCGCAGGTCGGACAGTCCAATCCGGTGCAGGTGTCACCGGGTGCACTGACTGGCACCCCATCCGTTCAATTGATCATTCCGGAAGTGGAAGATTTGGTCGATGGCGAGATCATTCGGATCCTGCCTGGAACCGGACAACTCCGCAACTTCGACGTTGACGACGATGGTATTGATTTCGGGATTGACGCAGATTTCAACTTTGGCACCGACGTCGATGGCAATGGAGTGATTGACAGTGTGGATGCAATCGCCACGGCGTTGAAATTTGTTCGCGTGCCAACCGGTGCGCCTGGCGAGGTGGTTTTTGCCGCATCGGATTCGCGTGACGACGTTGCCGCCCGAGTCATTGCCCAGTTGCCAAATGATTTGACCGCTGTTTACGAAGGTGGCGGACGTCTGACGTTCCTGAACACCGTTGAAATCGATGTTCAATACGGACCGAGCTTGATCGCATTGGAATCAGCTCGAGCGGTCACTGAGAACCGCGTCACGATCACGCCTGCCCAAGGCGACGATTTGACCAACGGCGAAACGTTAACAATCACGTCAAACTCCGGCGCGACGACGACACTGACGTTTGTTGACAGCTTATTCTCCGGTGCGACTAACCCAGTCTTCTTCGAGGCCGGTGACACTGTTGACGTTATCGCGGAAAGGCTTTTCTTTGCGATTCCATTTGAATCGGGGGCCGTGTTTGAATCGGCCACCGAGATTTCGGTTTATGCCGAGAGCGTTTCATTGGGCGGTGGAGCGTTGGATTTTGGTTTGTCGCCATCGACTCTGGTCACAGTGCCTGCTGGCAACAACCTGATCAATGGAGAAATTCTACGCATCGCAACCGACGCAGGGCCTCTGGATATCCTGTTTGTCGAAAGTGCGGCACCTGCACCGGCGGGAACGGTTCATTACCAGCCCAGCGACACCCAGGCGGATATTCAATCCGCTTTGCTGACCGCGATTGGCAATTCGCTGCAGCCTGTTGATGCAATTGCCTCGGGCGCGGACGTTCTGATCTACGGAGTGGTTGATGCGTCCAGTAGCCTTTTCGCGACATCAATGGTCTCTTCAGCATTCCAGAGCGGGTTCAATGTGGTTGTTCCTGACGGAGACCAGATGACCAACAACGATACGTTGGACGTCACCGTTGGTGGGACGACGACCACTATTACTTTCGTGCTTGGCGCGGTCGCGGGCCCGAATCAAGTCAATTATTTGGTCACAGACACAGCTGATGTCATTGCGCAGCGGTTGGCAACGGCTTTGGCCGGATTCGATGCTGTGATTGCCAATGGTTTGGGTGACACGGTGTTCTTTGCTGCCGATTCAGCTGACTACGCTGCCATCGTGACGCAGAACCAGGTGTCGCAGGGTTCGTCTGCTTCTTCGGTCGCGAATATCGACATTCCTAACGCGGAAGACCTTCGCAATGGCGAACAGGTATCTGTCTTTACAGGCGCGTTTGGCGTCGACGTGATTACGTTCGTGCGTCGTGGCACCAATATTCCAGATCTTGGAACAGTCCCTGTTTACTACGATGAAACGGACACCGCTGCCGAACTGTATCAACAGATCGTGGGTGCCCTTGGTTTCAGCGATCGTGCCTACGTAAGTCCCAACGGTGATGGAGTTAATATCCTGGGACCGTTTGGTGCGTCCGCTACCGTTACCCTGAGCAATAACCCTGAACTGACCATTCTTGGCACGACGACTGTCGATGAAGCGGCTGTGCCGTTGACCGTGCCGACGGGTGCCCGGATTGTTGATGGCGAACAAATCACCTTCACGCTGAAAGACTTCTCTAGTGTCACATTGACGCTTCGCGAGTTGCCTGCTGGGACAGGTGGGCCGGGAGAGTTGACATACGATGCGGCAGATAGCGCGGCAGACGTTGCGGCTAGCTTGATTCAGCAGTTGCCCCTGAACCTACAGGGAATCTTGACGAACACACGTGAGATCTTGCTGCTGAACGTAACTTCAATTTCGACAGAAGCCGCTTCATCTTTCATCGGCTTTGAATCGATATTGAACGCGACGCCGATCATTGTTGATTCGACAATGACATCGCGAGAAGTGACAACACGATTGCAGTCGGGCTTTGCCGAAGGCTTGGGACGTGCCGTCGCGGATGATAATGTTTCAACGACCTCACCTGACGATTACAAGGTCTATGGCGGGGATCGCATACGGCTTTACGGTGCGACACCTTTCGACGTTGGTAGCTTTGGGACATCGAGCTACATTCAAGAACCTGGGCCGGACGGCTTCATTAACTTGGACACCAGCCCGGTCCCTGGCGACGAATTTGGTGAGCAAGCTCCTGTCGCGATCGCGCCCAATCAGGTCAAAGTAAATGGAGCCAGCAACAATGAAGTGGAAGGCGTCTACTTAGACGATTTTGTCGTTGGTTTTGCTGAACGTGGTGAAATGGTGCTGAATGCCCCGTTGAACAACCGCGATTTTGTGTTCAATCCTGAGACATTGCCAGACTCGCATCCCGATGCGATTCAGCCCGAACGCCAGAACGAAGCGTTGCTGGGTGGATACAACTTGGAGATCCGCACCAGCGACGAGTATGGAATCCCCGAGGACTATGATCCGATCAATATTCAGCTTGCCGATTCGGTTAGCCTAGGTCGCTCTTTTGATACGAATGACCGTCTAGCTGACGGTGCAGTGACGATTATTGCACAGCCGTCGACTTCGCTGACTGACGCAGACTTCTTCACGATCAGTGATGGGGATCGTCAGATGAAGTTTGAATTTGACGACGACGGCGTTGTCGCGCCCGGCAATGTGCGCGTGCCTTTCAATCCTGCAGACTCTGACCCCATTATTGTGGCACGAGCGATCCGCAATGCGATCAATTCGCCGCAGGTTCAGGGTGTCCTGGATGTAACGGCGGCCACCAGCGATAGCCTGGAATTGGCTTTCCCTAGTAGTGATCGTGTTGAGCTGTTCGGTGACAACATTAGTATCAACCACAGCGGTGGGCGTTATCTGAAAGTTGACTTGGTAGCAGAGGAAACTTTCCAGGGACGTGAAACGTCTCGGCAGATTCCGCAAGTGGATCACTCGCAGGAGTTAGTTGTCGATCAACGTTTCGGCAATACACTGGCCAGGGCGACGGTGACGCAGTACGTCGATGGTAGCGTCGATACACTGGTCGCGGTCGGCAAGATTGGTGACGAAGTCAATTCAGGTACGCCCGCCGACAACTTGCAGGACGGAGCGGTCGTTATTGGTACCCTTCCAGAATTCGATTTTGACGTCGTCAGAATCTTCTTGCAGGAAGACCAGATCGTCGACATTGATGTCGATTCGCTTGGGTTTACCAAGGCTGGCTCGGCAGTGACAACCTTCTCGGCAAGCGGTCTGCTAGACCTGCCCGTGATCAGCGTATTGGCAGCACGTCCATTTGGTCAATCTTCTCAGCCTAACATTCTGCAGCAGACATCACTGGTCACACCAAGCTTTGCGCCAGGTGAAGTGGCGCCAGGCGCGTTCATGGAATTCACAGCGTCTGAAACAGGCTACTACAACGTGGTCGTTTCTTCGGCAGCGTTGTTCGGTGGCGTTGGCAGTTCAGGTGAGTATCAACTGACCATTCGACCTCATGCAGCGACGTCCGATGCGGTTCCCGGCAATGACGTGATCATGACGGACTTCCAGTTTGGAATTGGCGACAAGAATCGTGTCAGCCCGCAGGGTCAAATTTTGATCGAAGGAAACTTCATTCGTGACTCGTTGGAAATCGGGATTTCCGCAACGAATGACCAACGCGGTGCAACGCGAGTGAATACGTCCGGGAACCTTGTCATCGCCCCAGGCCCAGACGTTTTGCCGAAACCTGGATCTGCGGCTTTGTTGCGGAATGAAAACACCGACGAATTGATTCCCGGAGTCGTGATCAGCAATAATGTTGTGACCGCATCGGGTGATGTTGGAATCGCTTTTGGTGGTGATACGAACGCGGACGGTCAGATCGCCGCTCCCACATTGTTTGGGCGTATTGTTAACAACACGGTCGTTGGTATTGATACCGGGAACGGCGACGGGATTCGTATCAGCGGATCAGCAAGTCCCACGATTTTGAACAATGTGATTTCGTTCTCTGACCAGGGTTTGGTCACAACAGGCAATCAAACGGGCGAGATTGTTGCGGGTGGTAATGCGTTCCAAAGCAATACGACAAATACATCCATTGGCTTGGGCAACGAGTCGATCATTGTGCCGGACACCGTGGACTTGTTCCAAGATCGTGCGCGGCGGATTTATATTCCTGCGGCTGGATCGAACATCATCGACAGCTCGTTTGCGTCGTTGACTGATCGCAGTACTTACCTGCAAACAGTGAAGCAGCCGCTGGGGATCGCTCCATCGCCAATCATTGCTCCTAATCTAGATGCGTATGGACAAGTTCGTGTTGACGACACCACGGTGACAACGCCTGGCGGTGTTGGCATCAATGTCTTTATTGACCGTGGTGCGATTGACCGCGCCGATGACGAACGTCCCGTCGCTGTGTTGGTTGGTCCACAGGACGCAACTGGATTTGCGGTACCCGGTGGGGACCAGGATGTCGACACGTCCTTTGTTCGTTTAGAGGAAGGTGTTGTCGAGTTCTTTGACATCCAACTGATTGATGAGTCAGGAACCGGACCCGATACGGATACGGTGACCGAAGAAAACGTGCTTCTGACGGAGAATGGCCGCTTACTGGTTCCCGATGTTGATTACGTCTTTGGCTACAGTGCTAACAACCGAACCATCCGACTGACTCCAGTCGCTGGACTATGGCGACCCGATTCGGTCTATCAGATTGTCCTGAACAATCGTGTGAGCCTGAATGTTGCCTTGCCAGGAGGCGACGGGATTGCTGATGGCGACCAAGTCGTTGTCACGGACATCAATGGAAGTGTGCAAACTTATGAGTTCGATAGCGGGTTCAGCTTAGCTGTGCCGCAATCGTCGCTACTGACGATCACCGGTACGAACGCTGACGTGGTCGAAGGGGAAACCTTTACCATTGAACTTGCCGGCGGCGAGACACGAACTTTGGAAATTGACAGCGACGGTGGCGTTGCTGGTGGTAACGTGCCGGTACTCGTCTCGGGAGCTGGGACCGTCGCCGAACTTCGCGATGCGATTCTGGACGCTTTGAACTCCGTCGATTTGCTGTTGGCACCGATGACGATTGCCGAGGCGCTGGATCTTGCACCTGTCGCGCTTGGAAACGCTCAGATTCAGCTGGGCACGTTGGCTGGGCACACGCTGTCGGGTGGATTTACCGGCGTTGAGCTGACTGGCCAAAGCGGGTCGGCCGGTGATGGCGATTTGATCTCGTACAGTCTGGGAGTGGCCGGTCAGGCGGCAACCGATTTTGAACTGACGACCGATACACTTACCAACGTGACTGGATCGATTCCTATCGCGATTACGCGTCAGGATACGCCAGACCAGATCGCACAGAAGATCGCTTCTGCTCTGGCGGATGCCGATGGTCTAGGACTGGGTACGGTACGAGCAATCGGAGACGGAAAAGTAGCCGTTGGCGGTGACGTCGGACACACGTTGACGGTCACACCTATCTCGCCAGATTCTCTGTTGGTCAATGGACAGCCCGGTATTACGGCCGGCTCAATCCCGATCGCTTTCGATCCGTCGTCGCAGTTCTCTCCTTCGTCCACAGCGGCCGCGCTTCAAGCTGCCCTGCAGGCTTCCCGAGCGGCTTCTGGTACGGTTGCCGAAACGCTGAGTCCTGGAAACGGTCAGCTGCTCGTTTCCAATGCACTTGCCGTTCAAGCGACGTTTGGGGGAGGTCCGCTTTCCGCGATTGGCAATCAGTTGGAGGCTGTTTCTGACTTGGCGGGCAATCCTGTTCGGGAAACACGCGTCAATCAAGAGACGCGGTTTACCATCATCATGCCGGAAGTCGTGTTTGACTATGGCGACGCACCGGATGATGGAACCCTTTTCGCCTACGGAACGCTGGAAGCGAATAATGGCGCCCGCCACACGGTTGATTCGGGGCGATCGCCACGATTGGGTGTCAACCTTGACACGGAAAGCGACGGCCAACCTGATACGGATGGCAATCCAGCGACAGGCGGCGACGACGCTCCCGTACAAATTTCGGTTGTTTCGACTGCGGCAATTTTCAGCACGCCGACGCCTCCGCCGTCCACCACTCAAGCGGAGATCACAGTCACCAATAATATCGCCAACGGTGGTGAGACGATTAGCGTTACGGTTGCCGGAGAGGTTACCACTTTTGAACTGACGCTTCCCAATACGAATCCATCGTTCGGGAATATCGCTGTGCCGTTCCAGGCAGGTGATTCGCCAACGACCGTCGCCAGCAATTTGAACGCGGCTTTGGAAGCCAACATTCCATCGATCAACGAAGCGATTGATGCGTCTATCGATACGGCAACGGCGACGATTACTTTGGTTGGTACTGATGACGAAGACGGTGTCTCGGTTGGGACATTTGTCACCGAAGGCGGCGAGTCGTTGTTTGTCTTTACCAAGTTTGATGCCGCGAATCCCAATAGTGTCGCCGCAGATGATGTGTTGGGATTCATCAATCCACTTGATGAATCTGGCACGACGATGGCAGTCAATGTCGTTGGTTCCGGGCTACTGGATGTTTGGATCGACTTTGACCGCAACGGAACGTTTGAGCCGGACGAGCAGGTCGCGAAAAATCAGCCTGTCGCGGAAGTCGATGATGACAACAGCGTTGGTAGCGTCAATCTGGTAAATCTTCCGTATCTTGAGTCTCAGCGCAACGCGACGGCTGGTGACACTTGGATGCGTGTTCGTATCAGCGAGGCGGGCAACTTGGAGCCTACGGGTGTCAGCGTCGGTGGGGAAGTCGAGGACTACCAGATTTCGGTGCGACCGTCTGCTCCGCCCGTGCCACAGCCAAACTCGTACTCGATCGACGAGGGCGAAGGAACGGTTCTGCAAGTGATGGGCACAGACATCACCGATCCGCTTCAAGGGTTAATCGTTAACGACGACAACTTGGATGAGCAGATCTTGCCCGTCAGATTCTTCATCGTTGATTTCCCTCAGCACGGCACGTTGAACGATACGACGATCGACAACGAAGCGCCAGGTAGTTTTACATACGTACCGGACGCAGACTATTACGGGATCGACACATTTACTTACCGATTGAGCACCCAGCAGAACGCGGACTCCGCGACTGCCGGCGCTGATATCGCGACGGTTACGATCACTGTGAACCCGGTCAACGACGTTCCCGCTGCGGCCACGGAGGATGTGGCGATTACGGCGATCGAAGACGCGGGCGAGCAAAGGTTCGACAAGTCGGTATTGCTGGTCAATGCTGTTGGGCATGAATCGCCCAATGTTGCGATCGATTCTGATCCGGATCCGGATGCACCGTTTGATGAGTCAAATCAGTTGCTGGAAATCGTCGAAGTATTCGTCGATGGAATTCCCAACGCTATCACGACGAATCGTACGGTCGTCACTCCCCAGTCGGGAACACTAAGGACCGAATTCGTTGGCGGTTTCTTGCAAGCTGTTCACTACACACCTGGCGGACGTGGTCAGGTAGGCGATGACAATTTCAACTCTGACATTGCCGGAATCTTGGATACTTTCCGATTCAACGTCCAGGACGATGGCAAGACCGTCCTGGAGAACGGTGCCCAAGGACCCGATCTGACGCCAGTGAAGTCCGTGACTCAGGGCGTGGTCAACATTTTTGTTCAGCCGTCAAATGATGAGCCGGCATTGACTGAAGACACCGTTGCGATCGACGATCCTGATTACTTGGCTTACTACGATTCGATTTCTCAACCCGCGCCGATTCCAACCGAAGACTCGAGCGATCCAGCCAATTCGCCGCTGATCATTCCCGCCGCGTTCTTGTTGAGTAACGACCAAAGTGGTCCGGATAGCTCAATCGATGAAGTGAATTTCACCAACGGTAACGACGGGCCGCTGACGATCACCGACGTTTCTTTGGTAAGGCCTGAGCTGGGGCAAATTGAGTTGTTGGCAGATGGGAATATTTCCTTCGTCCCAGCTCAGCACGTCTTTGGCGCTGTTGAATTTGTGTACACGGCACAAGATGCAGGGATTGACCGTGATGCACTGGGTAATCCCACGTTACGGCCAGAGCTGAGCAGTGTGACTTCGACCATTGTGGTCGAACCAACCAACGACGCGCCGGTCGCATACGATCGCTCGTTGAGTGTCGCCGAGTCCGTTGAGCCAGCACCACCGGCAGTGCTGCCGATCACGCGTGCCCAACTGATTGACGGCATTGGTACCACACGCGAGATCATTGGTACCGACATCGTGGTTGCCAGCGGTGCCGCGATCGTCGATGGAGAAACGTTGACGATCAGCACGGCTGATGGGCTGCAGACTATCGTCGAATTTAGCACCAGCAGTGTTGCGTCGGTCGGCACCGACCTGCTGATCCAGTACGCCTTGACCGACACCGCGGATGATATCGCCACGGATCTTCGCGACGCGTTGCGTGGGGAGGGTATCGGTGGGACAGCCACGGGCAACACAGTTTCGTTCACGACAGTCACGAGTATTTCAACTCGCTTGAACACGACGGACGTCCAGGCGACATCGACCGACATTACCGTGGTCGACGGCATGCTACTTACCGGCGGAGAAACGGTGACGGTCACCGATTCGACGGGCCGTGTGCAAGTCTTTGAGTTTTCCGAGACAGGATTCTCCGTCGGCAACGCTGACGTGTTGGTTGCCTACGGCGATGCCGACGACAACGCTACCGTGGCTGCTTCGCTACGTTCTGCACTCGCCAGTGCAGGTATCGGATCGGCAATTCAGCCGAGTAACGCGGGTGAATCAGCGGTTCAGTTCTTGTCATTGAGCGTCGCAATTGATGACATGAACTCGAACATGACGCTGTCGTCCGGTGTGCTGACTCTGCCCGCCGGTGTTGATTTCACAAACGGTGAAACGCTGACTATCACGGATAGCAACAGCACCGTCAGCACGGTTGAGTTCAACACAACTGGGGTGCCGACGACGGCATCGAATTTGGTTGTCACTGTTTCGGACACCGATACAGCTGATATGGTCGCATCCAATTTGGCTTTGCTTCTGCAGGGTCAGTTCTACGGTGCGACGGCAAGCGGTGCGGAAGTCACACTTCATACGGTCACTGATGCAGTTGCAGCCCCGCCCGTTTCTTCGATATTGACGACGTCGTCGTCGCTGGATCTACCAGCAGGTAGAAGTCTTATCGATGGTGAAACCGTGACGCTGGCCGGGTCGGGTGGATCACCGTTTGTGATCGAATTCAACACGACTGGAGCATTGGCAACTGATTCGGATGTCGCTATCCGATACGCTCCGGGTGATATCGCGCAGTCAATCGCAACGCAGGTTGCAGCGGCATTGCGAGCGAACGGGTTTGGTGCGACAGCAACAGGATCGACTGTTGATTTTTCAACGGTCAATACGGTCGTAGCCGAGGAACTTGCCGCAGCGACTGGAGATTTCCCCGGAACGTTGATCTCGCCGTTCAACGAAGACGATCAGACGCTGGACGTTGTTCGATTTGTCACCGATTTGGACACAGTGGACGTTGCAGTAGACGGCAACGGGACACACACGCTGCGAACCGTTCGCGGTGGAGTGCTGACGGTGCAGTTCCAGAATGACGCGTTTGTCGCTGGTTTCTACACGCCGCCAGTTGACTACAACCAGCAGGCTCCATTCGACCCCAATGACTTGTTTGAGTACGTGGTCGAAGACTCTGATGGAGGTCAGACGTTAGTGGCAGGCACGACGCGCTCGGTTGACCTGCCGGCAGTCCGGTCGGTGTTCCCAGGTACAGTCACGATTACGGTAACACCTGCGAACGACAAGCCTACTTTCACCACGCCGGGAACGATCGACATTCTGGAGGACGCGAGGGATGCTGGTGCGAATGCGACGGGATTCACGCAGCCCAATGTGATTCAAAACATACTGCCATCGATGGCAACTGCTTTGGACGAGATTCAGAATCAAACGGTGAGCTTTGAGGTTTTGTCGAGCGTGTCGACGCCGACTGGCTTGATGACGACCGATCCAGATATCTTGGCCGATGGTTCTCTAGTCTTCTATCCTGCACAAGATGCGGTCGGAACCGTGACCTATGTGATCCGCGGAACGGATAGCGGATCGCTTGGCGTGACAGGGGACGAGACGTTTGAGGACGCTACCATCACTGTGAATGTGCGTCCGGTGAATGATGCACCGAGATTTGATGAGAACTTCGTTGGTAGCCCTGGTGATCCGTTGGTGATGGATTCGGCTGGCCTGCCAGTGGACCCCGATATTCCGATTGGTCCAGATCGCGCCTATGTGATCAATCGCGAAGTGGATCCGAACACCAATCAAATCACGATGGCTCCGATCACCTATGCAGTGAGAGAAGATGGCACACTGCCCGTTGGCAGCACCAACCCGGATGGCAGTGCGAGATTGTCTGAGCCGTTCTTCATTCCGTTTAGGCAAGACCCGGATGCGATTGGATACAAAATCCCCGGATTGCTAGATGTGTTTGTCGCCGGACCAGGCAACGAGTTGGACGGCACGGATGGCGGAGACCAGTCGTTAACGTTCTTCAACAGTTTGCCAGCGACGACGACGTTCGGTGGTCGATTGGCCTCCGCCAGTCGCGACGGTCGCCCTGGTATCGAGTACACACCGCCTACTAATTACAACAATGCAATTGGTGGTCCGGATTCATTCGTGTACACGGTGCGGGACGGAAGCTTGGTGGGTGGTGAAACCTATGATTTGGGTGCACAAAGCTTGGTGGACGATCGATTGCAGGCGGTCAACACGATTTTCTTTGATCTGAACCCAGTCAACGACAGGCCGGAATTCACACTCGTCGATAATCAGCGCGAAGTTGCCGAGGGTGCTGGGGCTGTTGTGATTCCAAATTTTGCAACCAACATCAATGCCGGGCCTCCAACCAGTGCGTTTGACGAAGTCGATGTGATTACCGGTCAGGGCGTTCGTTTCAGCTTGGCACTTAAAACAGCTCCGGCAACAGCGTCGCAGCAGTTCTTCGTCGATCTGCCGCGGATTTCGGCCGATGGTACGTTGACGTTTGAGGCCTTGCCGGATGTCTTCGGTGAATTTGTTTTCACTGCGTTCTTGACGGACTTTGGTCCTGGAAATGAAACTCGCGGTGACTTGATCACTTCGTTGCCTCAGGAAATGACGCTAACGATTCAGCCGCAGAACGATCCGCCGGTATTGGATCCCAATGCCGCGCCGCTTGTTTTCAGTTTGAATGAAGATGGCATGATCGAGATTCCGGTTGGAGACGCAGCGAATACTGGGTTGTTGACTCCATTCTTTACGGGCCCCGCGAACGAAGGCGAAGACCTTGATCCGGGTGGGAATCAAAATGTGTTCCTGGCTAACCCTATTACTAGGTCGACGGCCGAGGGTGGCACGTTGGCGCGGGTGCCGGCGGATACAAGCCTTCCGATCAGCGGGCTTCTTTACACGCCACGCGAGAACTTTGTCGGCACTGACTCATTCATCTACACGGTGACGGACGACGGAATCTCCATCGACATTGGTACGTCAGGTACTGTTCAGAGTGATCCAAAGTTTGCATCAAACATCGTGACCCTTCAGGTCGCACCGATTAACGACGAGCCATTGTTTAGTGGCGCTAGCAACGTGACGGTGGATGAACACCTTGTGGGTGTTCTGGGGCCTGGCCCCACGACGACCACGATTCCTGGGTGGGTGACCAACATTCAGCCGGGGCCACCGACAGCTGCCGACGAGGCCTCTTCGCAAACAGTTTCGTTCAGTATCGTTCAGATCGACGGAAATCCTGATCTGCTGGTAGCACCACCGACGGTCTCACCGTTTGGTAGCACCAGGGATTTACGTTTCCAACTCACGCCGTCCGAGAATGGATTTGCAGTATTCACCGTCACGGCGATGGACAGCGGTCTAAACGGCGGTGGCGTGAACAATGACAACGTGAGTGAACCAAAAACGTTCACCGTTCGCGTGAATGCGATCAACGATCAGCCAAGTTTTGACAACAGCGGCTTGGTTCCAATCGACGAGCGTACCAGCGAAGGAACGAGCAACGAGCCTTATAACGAGCCGTGGGCGACTAACATTACGCCGGGGCCTGCGGACGAAGAACTGCAGACCGTGCGTTTCGACGTGGTCACCCCTGCGGCGCAGGCGGACGTGTTCCAAACGCTTCCGACGATTGATTCAGATGGCATCCTGAGGTTTGCGACGAACTTAAACGCCAATGGCCGCGTTGACCTGATCGTTCGTGCCATTGACAGTGCGTCGCCTACGGTCACCACCACGACTAGTGGTGCAGTGTTTAGTGTCGATACGCCGTCCGCAGTCGAAACCGACATCACGATCATTGATGGTGCCGCTGCTGGTGGTGAGACGCTGGATTTGAACATCGATGGAACCGTGAGAAGGTTCGAGTTGACGCTTCCCGATGCGACTCCAACGGGGAGCAACATTGCAGTGCCATTCTCGCTAACCGATTCGGCTGAAACGATTGCGGCCAATTTGGATGCAGCCATTCGCAGCAGCACGTTGCCTCGTATTGGTGATGGAATCGACCTGACACTCGATCAGGCTACGGCGACGCTGCGGCTGGAAGTGGTCGATGGTGTTTCAGACGCAGAGACACTGACAATCGTGATCAGAGAGTTGAATACGCGTCCGATCGCAGTTTCGGACAACTTGACGACGGATGAGGACACTGAGTTTGTGTTCTCGTCTGCACAGTTGTTGGCGAATGATGTCGATTTTGACTTGGCGACCAACCCAAACGAGGAACTCCGGGTTCAGCTAGCCAGTGCAACTTCGCTGGGTGGCGCGATCCTTACCTACGATCCCGTATCGCGTGACATTGGGTACGATCCGACAGATTCAAGGCAACTGCAGGCGATCCCTGAGGGCGGATCGATTACCGATACTTTCTCGTATTCGGTGTTCGATGCCGCTGGCGAAGAAAGCGATCGCGTAACCGTCAGTGTTTTGGTCAACGGTATCAATGACCGTCCAACATTGGCAAGCGACACGCCAACGTTGAATCCAGATGGTACGACAACGATCCGTCCGTTGGACAATGATTTTGATATTGATGGTCAGATCGATCCAACGTCGATTGAGATCACACTACAGCCAGCATTTGGTTCGCTGAGCGTTGGCAATGATGGCGTGATTATCTACACGCCGTTTAGCAACTTCTCTACCGAAGACACGTTCCGGTACACCGTGGCGGACGATCTTGGTTTACGCAGTGATCAAGCGACCGTCACTGTGGCTGCTAATGCAGCACCGATCGCTGTGGATGACTCCGCCAGTGGGGTCAGGGGCGAAGACGTTGTCATCAATGTGGCGGCGAATGATAGTGATCCTGATAGAGCCGATGGTGCTCCCAATCGCGGTTTGGACTTGGGCAGTATCGTCTTCGTTAGCTTGCCAGGACATGGTCAAGTGGTGCGAGACGGGAATGGCAACGTTACCTATAGTCCCGAGGCGGGTTTTGTCGGTCCAGACCAGTTTGAGTATGTGATCGCCGATACCGAAGGGCGTCTCAGTGAGGCGGCGACGGTCAATCTGTTTGTGTCGCAAAGTCGACAGCAAAACCCTGTGCGGTTCGAGGATGTCAATGCTGACGGAAGTGTTTCGCCATTGGACGCTTTGCTGATCATCAACCTTCTTGCTGATCAGGGAAGCAATATCACGATCGCGGACGCGGACCCTGCGATTTTCAGGGATGATGAAGGTAAGCAGTTATTCCACAACGCAGACGGAAACGAGGAAATTACTCCGAATGACATTCTGACTGTGATCAATCAACTGGCAGAGCAGGCAGCGGCTGATCGTGGTCAGGGAGAATTGATTTCAGCATTAATGCCGACTTCGCCGGAACAAAATGATGATTCGCCCGTCAAAGTTGATTCCGCATTGTTTGACAATGGCGTTGGCAATCGTGTGATTGCCTCGGCGGTAAGCGGTTCCGGCGCTGATCAAAGTGGTTCGGATCTGATTGATTTGATTGCGGATCGAGATGAGAGCCAGGACGAAGAAGAACGGCTCAATTCGTTGGATGCTGCCTTTGGCGATTTGATATGAGCTTAGCCGCGAGTGCGGCCTGATTTTGAGAGTTCGTTCGCTCTTTCAACCGACGACTCCGTCAACTTGCTGAGGCAAGTTGACGGCTTTCTTCACGCGCGCCGACGCTGGCAGCGACGCTTCTGTTTGTGTTGGTAACACCAAGTCGTGCCCAAAACGGTTGTTTTTTTGCTGCGCAAAATTGCGGACACTCACCACTTGAATGTGTTCAAAAGTGATCCGGCCGGTGTATCATGGGTCACGATATTATCGGTCTGGTTTTGACCATTAAGTTTCCGTGCCGGTCTTTTTGTTGACATCCATTGTCGATCATCGAGACGATCGGTCGCGGTACGACACCAACGATTACTCCTCTGGTTATTGCGTCGCTTTATGAACAAACGACAACTACGCCGCCGTACTTTGCGTGGACAATCTAAAAAGACTCGCGACGCAGATCGCAAGTTGCATCACGAAACATTAGAGCGTCGCGAGCTGCTTGCAGCTGACTTGCTGCATGGCGGTGGCCATGACCACGACCATGGTGTCGATGGCATGCATGCCTCGTTCGCGCCGGGCACGACGCAAGCAGAGATGGAAGATTACTACACGCGCCGCGCACTTGACGCTAGCAGTCAAAGCCAGCAGAACGGAAACATCGGAACCGGCAACGCGCGTTGGCGATCAACCGCGCTGGGCACAAGCCCGGATCTTGGTGACGCTTCGACGATTACTTGGAGCCTGGTCCCAGACGGCACCAATGTCGCTGGTTTAGCTGCGGGCGAGACAAGCGATTTGATTGCGTTCTTGGATGGCATTTACGGCGACGGTAACGCAACCGCGACGACTCCTTTGTCGGCGCGGCCTTGGTTCAATTTGGTTGAGAAGTCGTTTGACGTTTGGGAGGACGTGAGTGGCATCGATTTCGTTTATGAACCCAACGACGATGGTGTCGCCCAAGGTGGTACCGCAATTGGAGTCACCGGTGTTCGCGGTGATATCCGAATCGGTGGTGGTGACGGCAGCGCGGACCCAGGTGTACTCGCGTTTGCTTACTTACCGACCAATGGCGGAAACAGTGGCATCGACGGTGATATTGTCGTGGACACCACTCGTGCGTTCTACAGCAACCAAGCTGATGGACCGACTGGGCCCAACCGGGGATTTCACAACACGATGGCGCACGAGATCGGGCACTCGATCGGGTTGGCTCATGTGATTCCTGACACCGGGGAAAACTTGATGGAGCCAACGATCTCATTGAACTTTCGCGGTGCGCAGTTGGATGATGTGATCGGTGTTCAAACACTCTATGGCGATCGCTTTGGAGATAATGACACTCAGGACAAAGCCGTTCCGATCGGTACTCTTTCGGAGACCAACGTTAACATTGCTGGAGTTTCGATCGACGAAGATGCGGATGCGGATTGGTACAGTTTTGAAGCAACCGCCGGTCAGTCTTTTGGAGTCGTGGTTCGTCCTCAAGGCGAAGTCTACTCGATTGGTCCGCAGAATGGGCTCGCGTCGGAAGTCAACACGCGCGAATACAGCGACCTTCGTTTTGAAGTTTTTGATCCTGATGGAACGCTGATTGCAAATCAGGACAGTCAAGCGATTGGCAACACCGAGGCAACAGCGACGCTGCCGATTTTGCTGAACGGCACTTATAAGGTTGGCGTGTTTGGCACCAGCACCATTGGGGCTGCCACCAGTGTGGTAACGCCAACACAGCTGTACTCGTTGGAGTTGACAGAAGAAGTTGTTGTCGGTCCGCAGTTGATTGCGATTCGACCTGACGCGCAAGGTTTGATGACTGAGGGCGACACCCTAAATGTTGCACCGCGTGAATTCAATTTGCTGTTCAAAGGCGGCGCCAATCTTGATGAGTCGACGATTAATTCCGACACGGTGAAGCTTGTGCGCAGTGGCGGTGACGGGATCTTTGGCAACGGCAACGATGTGGAAGTCGCGTTGGGCTACATCGGATTAAACAATCCTGGAAGTACCAATCCAACCGACTTGTCTCAGATCGTCATCCGGCCAGCGAGCAGTGCTGGCTTTAATTCCAAGGATGACGCGAATCAATTCCCGGATGACTTCTATCAGATACAAGTCTTCGGCAATGGAACAACGACCTTACAGAACTTGGTCTCTGAGTCAGCGAATAATGGCCAAGATTTTGTTGCCAATTTTCGATTGGATCGCGGAGCGCAAATCGTTGCTGTTGTGCCGCAGCCTGTTACACGCACGGGCAGCGGGTTAGCGCAAGACCGCAAGGTGATCGAGGTATTCTTCGACGACCAGGATCTCAGGCAAGCGGACGCGGAGAACCGAGAGTTTTATCGCTTGTACAACGCGGTGACTGCGGCTCCGGCAGCTGAGCAGACGCCCGACACAGTCGTTTACGACGCAGCCAGCAACATGGCGACGCTTACGTTCGCGTCGGATATTCCCGAGGGATCTTATCGACTGGATATTGGTCAAGCGATCGATAGCTCGACTTTAGTTAGCAACCGCGGAAATTTGGGGGAGTTTGACAACAGCATTGACTTTGATACTGCTATCCCACTTGGCACTGTGAGCGTAGGTGCTTCCGCGGACGCGAAAATTCGTTTGTCGGGTGAGATAGAGCCGCAGCAGGGGATAGCTTTGCCTCCGTTGCCCGGTGGCGAAGATGATCCAGGTCATCGTCAGATTCAAGCGGAGAGACACATTCCGATCGGTAACACCGGCTCTCCTGAAGAGGGGACGACTCCGGTAACGCCAGCGGAAATCACGAGAATTGAATACTACTTTCCGCTCATTCTCAATCCAGGTGACCCGGTTCAGCCCGAGTACCTCAATTTGATTACCGAGACGGAAAAGCAAATCGTTCGCGATATTTTTGAAACCTACGCGCGAGAGTCGGGAATCGAATTTATCGAGAACGACGGCGTTGGGGGACTGAGTATAGGTAAGGGGGACCTTCGTGCGCTCGACGCAGCAGCTGGGCCAAACTCCGGAATTGCTGGACTGGGTGGCCCGGGAAATGTGGTGATCAATGCAGCTCTGTACACCCAGTCAAATCGCTTCTACGGCGATGGGTTCACGCAAGTGATGTACCACGAAATCGGGCATGCATTGTCGCTTGGCCACGCTTATGACCAGCCAGCAAACATGGGCACGGGCCCAATCCCGAACGAGGTTTTGCCGGGCGATATCGATCTCTTGCATTTGCGCAGACTATCACCGCCTGATAGCACAGATATTGATGTTTACTCGTTCTACTTACCGAGTGCCGGACGGCTAAGTGCGGAAGTTTTCGCGGAGAGATTGACAACTGCGGAGCATGGTAAGGATCCAAGTTTATTGAACAGTGCGCTTGCGCTTTACAAGTTAGATTCAACGACTGGCGAACGCGTTCTTGTTTCTCGCAATGATCAGTACTTTGGTGCAGATGCGTTTCTTGATGTCGAAACAGAGGCCGACACAACTTACTTCCTCGCGATCTCCAGCCAGGGCAACACCGAATACGATCTGAACGTACCCAACTCAGGCTTTGGAGGTACGACAGATGGTCAGTACGAACTGGAGTTGGGCTTCAAGCCGGATGCGGTTCAGCAGCTGCGAGATGTTCAAGGAACGGCCCTTGATGGTGACTCCGACGGCGAGCCAGGTGGCGTTTATCAATTCTGGTTCCAATCGGCGGATCCGGCTAACACGATTTTTGTTGACAAGCTTGCCGATACGCTGCAGGCCACGGGCCAGGGCTCTGGCACGCTGTCGGACCCCTATGAATCCATCAGTCAAGGATTGGAAGCTGCAGGGCTTCGAGCCGGCACTAGTGTTTCGTCGCCAACGATCGTCCGCATCGTTGGCAACGGTGGCCTGGATGACGATCTCGGCACGATCACGGACAACCGACCTTACTTGGTGGGAACGGCAATTGGCGGTGCAGCGCTGCCAGACGGTGCTGAATTCCGTGTGCCAGCTGGAGTGAATGTGATGATCGACGCAGGGACGCTGATCAAAATGCGGAAAGCCAATATCGATGCTGGTTCATCGGCAGCCGGTATTGACCGCTCTGGCGGTTCCATTCAAGTCCTCGGAACACCAACTGATTCTGTCTTCCTGCGTTCGTACCATGATGATGCTGCTGGCGGAAATAGCGACGGTGGTATCACTGTGCCGGACTCAGGCGACTTTGGCGGGGTCGTTTTCCGTGACGATTCGGACCGGGAGGCTAACGGTATCTTCCTTAACTATGTCAATCACGCGGACATCAAGCACGGTGGTGGGAAGGTCTTTGTTGACAGCAACGAGTTGACGTTCACATCGATCCATATCACCAACGCGCGACCTACGCTTTCGTATAACTTCATCAGCGAAGGCGCGACCGCCGCGATTTCAGCTAGCCCTGATAGTTTTGATGATTCGCTGCGACGAATCGGGCCGGATATCCAGGGCAATTATCTTGTTGGCAATTCGATCAATGGATTGAATGTGCGAATCGATACGCCAAGTGGATCGGGCTTAACCAAACTGCAGGTATCGGGTCGCTTTGATGACACGGACATCACCCACGTCTTGAGCGAGAACTTGATCATTGCGGGTGGCTCCGGCGGTCCCGTTCGTGACGAATTCGGCACGTTGAGTGCGCGCCCGGCGGGACGATTGCAGATTGATCCAGGCGTCGTGGTGAAATTGAATCGGACGCGGATCGAAGCGGAACGCGGTGCTGGCACATTGATTGCTGAAGGCACCGTCAATCGGCCCATTGTTTTCACGGCCCAAGACGACAAGCGTTATGGCGGCAGTGGCTCATTTGACACGAATCAGTCCCCCAACTCTGTGCCACAGCCAGGCGGATGGGGCGGTCTGTATTTCGGCGAAGGAACGACGGGAAGCATCGATCAAGCGATCATTACCTTCGGCGGCGGGAACTCGGGAATTGAAGGAAGCGAGTTCCCTTTCAATGCAGTCGAAATTCATCAAGCCGAAGTTCGACTTGCCAACAGTTTGCTGCAAGATAATGCCGGTGATGCCGCCAGCAGTAGCAACCGGCGTAATGGACGTGGCTCCAATGGCGTCTCTACGATTTACGTTCGTGGTGCTCAGCCTGTCATTATTGACAATGTCATCAAAAACAATATCGGCACCCCGATCAGTATCAATGCGAATTCGTTGCTTGCCGACGTGCAACGCGACTTCGGAAGAGCAACTGGACCAGTCGAACGTTACAACTTATTCGACGACAACTACGGGCCGCTGGTTCGTTTGAACCGTTTGGAGAACAACGGATCTGTTGGCGGGGGTGTAAACGGCATGCTGGTCCGCGGTGAAGAGGTCGTCGTCGAGAGCGTTTGGGACGATACGGACATTGTGCATGTGTTGCAAAATGAGGTGGTCGTTGACAACTTACACACGCTTGGCGGACTAACTCTACAGAGCAGTAACTCGGAGAGTTTGGTTATCAAGCTCGACGGAGGCAATGCCGGATTCACTGCGACGGGGACTCCCGTTGAAATCGAAGATCGCATCGGCGGGACCATTCATGTGCTGGGCACGGTCGGGCACCCGGTCGTTTTCACATCGGTCGATGATGATTCAGTCGGAGCAGGGTTCACGGAAAGCGGTCTAGTAAATCGCAACACGAATAACAGCGGGGCGATCACGACGGGCAGTCCTGGTGATTGGCGTGGGTTGCTGTTCGATGAATACAGCAACGATCGAAACGTGGCGATCGTGCGTGAGCTAGAAAACCCGCTGACAAACCGACGAGATGTCAACAATACGCCAACGCTGGCTCAGAATGTCGGTGTGCTTGCGCCGAACATTACGTCGGCTCAGACGCCCGTTCCTGGGCAAAAGGCTGGCGACGACAACAGCCGACTTGGATTCGAGATCCACGGTTTCATTAGTCCGGACGATGGAAGCGATACGGACGTTTACAGCTTTACGGGCACGAATGGAACGCCCATCTGGATTGACATCGACCGCACCGATTCGACACTTGACGTGGTTGTCGAGCTTATTGACGCGACAAGTGGAGCATCGTTGGTCAGCTCAGATGCTCCCGATCAATTTGGTGGTGTGGGCGCCTCTACCTTGACGCAAAACCTTTTGCTTGGCGGGGATTATTACAGCCAAAATTACCGTGATCCGGGTTTCCATTTCGTGCTTCAGCAACCTGGTGCTGCAATCGGTACGCAGGGGACCTTTTTCATCCGCGTAACAAGCAACACCGCTTCGGCGGGCAATGAGCAAAGTCGCGGTAAATACCAACTGCAAATTCGTACGCAACAGCTGGATGAATTCCCTGGGTCGACGGTGCGTTTTTCGGACATTCGATTCGCGACGACAGGCATTGATGTTCAAGGATTGCCAGCTCACAGCCCGACCATTGGCGAAGCTGGTGAACTTCGCACGACAGCCAATGACACCTTTGGCACGTCGCAGACACTTATTAATTTGTTGGAATCAGACTTGGCAGTGATCAGTCTGTCCGGAAACTTGACCGCCGACCTGAACGATGATGGCGTTGTTAACGATGACATTGTAAATGGAATCCAAGACATAAATTTCGATGGTAGCGTGGATCTGATTACGTCGAATCCCACGATTAACGACGCGGATAGTGAACTCGATGTCGATTGGTATCGATTCGATTTGAATCAAACAGGTGTTCAAGCCATCGCGGGCACCGCCTCGGGTGGCACGATCGCCGTTGTCTTCGACATTGACTATGCCGACGGTGCGGTCAGCGCCGACACGACCGTCGCCGTTTACGATCAAGATCAGCGACTGATCTACATAGGTCGCGAATCTGACGTTCAGGATGATCAGCGTCCAGACGGAGTGCTCAGCGTCAACGATTTGACGCGAGGATCCTTGGACACAAAGGATAGCTACATCGGGCCGATCCACCTCAGCCCTGGCGCGGCGGGTGACAGTAAAACGTATTACGTTGCTGTGATGAGCAACCGGCAGCAGCCATCGGCGCTCAATGGCGTCTTTCAATCAGGTGTCAATGATGCGACCGCGCAAACACGTTTGGAGCCAGTCAACTCGGTCAAGCGGATTGTCGAAGACCATTTGGGCAGCGTCGGCTATACATCCAACGGCACGATCATCTCGCCTGAATCGAATGCGTTATTTCAGATCAATAACCCGACCTCGCAAATCCAACCTTTGTCGCTGAAGGATGTGGGGCTGTATGTCGCAACTGATGTTGCCGGCAACGCGGGGCAAACTGGAAACAACGATAGTCTCTACACATACAACCCGTTTACCGGCAGGTTCTATCAAACGCGTGTCAGCACGAATATCTCGACCGGTGGATCCGGCTTTGACGATGTTCAAGATATCGTGGTACGAAGCGATGGGCGTATGTTTGGCTACCAGCGACAAATTCCAGCTCAACCACTTAATCAGCCGAACTTTAGTATTACTGATCGTGTGGGCCAGCTCGTAGAAATCGACCCAGGCACTGGCCAAGTCATCGCTGGATCCGAGATGGCCGATAACATCGCTGGGCCGGTCATCGGCACCGCTGGCCTGACAGTCCCGAACACGGCGACCTTGGCCGACAACATTGGCAGCCACGCCGCGCGTGCCAACGAATTCACGCTCTCGGACGAAGTCGATGCGTTTACTTTTGAACGAGTCGATCAAATTGTAGACACTAGCGATCCAGCGGGTGATGTCTTTTTGCCCGAGTACGAAACCTACTTCTCAGTTCGCGAATCGGATATTGCCTCCCGATTGTACCGTGGTGACCAAGACGGGAATGCTGCCCCAGGGCGCGCTGGCGCCAATCCCGATTTCGGTGTGATCGGCGATATACAACCAGCTGGCGTGACCTTCGCGACGCAAACGTTTTCCGTGATTCAGCCAGTAGACATGGCACCTGATAACATTTCCAACATTCGCATTAAGTCACGCGATGCTGGAACGTTTGGTAATTTTCGGCTGGAGTTCGCGCCTCGTCCGAACAACTTGAATATGGTTGTCAATGCGCAGACAGTGTTTGATCCATCCACGGGTGTTGATACTCGAGTCATTACGCTGACGATCGGTGCTGTTGTCAATCAAATGGGGCAAATCACCAACGCTCCCAGCGCGGCCGCAATCACTCACGCGATTAATAGTCACCCGACTGCAAAGACTTGGGTAACAGCCGTTATCGCTGGCGGCAGCGCCAATCAACCGTTTGGAGACGGTTCGGATGCCTTCCCTGCGATCGTTTTCGCACCCAATGTCACGACCACCGTCGTGGGTTCCGACGGCCTGGATCCCTACGGGCCACTGCGCGGCCGCGTGACCGGTTTATCGTTTGGGGGCTATGACAATGTTGGAAACCACACCGGCCCGCTATACGGTGTGACCACCGCGGGTGAGTTGGTTGAGATCGACCCGGACACAGCGGTCGTAACAAACATTTTTGAATCGGGGGACACTTTCGGTGTTCCTGATTTGGACTTCCAAGGTTTGGCACTTGGACCGCAGAATGTGGAAAATGGAAGATACCGCAACACACTATTTGCAGTAACGGGCGATGGCGAAATCGTTGCCTTCAACACATCGACATTATTAAGCGACCCAGTGTTCGACACCAATGTCGTGACGCAAACGATCACCGTCGGGAACGGCACACCGAATGTGGGTTACTTTACGATTACTTCGGATGCCGGGACGGGTGCAGATCCACGTGCAAGATTCACGACGGTTCCGATCGCTCACAATGCGCCGCCAACTTTAACGATCAATGAATCGCAAATCGTTGACACGACTGGTTACGACAGCGTATCCGCTGGCCTGCAAAGCACGTTCACTATTTCGTTGGTTGATGATCAGGGTGGGATTTCCAGCCTGCCCGCAAATAATGTCAACGCCAACAATCCTGTCGTGGTAGTTGACGCGTTTACCAACTCGATTGTGCTTGAAGACGCTTCTGAATTCCCAACGGCAACGCCGTTTGTCATTCAAGTCGACAACGAACAGATGCAGGTGAACAACATCGTTGGCAACGCGTTCGTCGTGACTCGCGGTTGGAATGGAACGACGCCCGTGGCTCACGATGATACAGCTAGCGTGTTTGAGGTCGTCAACAGCGAATTGGCCGTCGGTACGTTGGCGACAACGGGATCGACGCTTAACGCTGCGATCGACGACCAAGCAACATCGACGTCTGTTTTGGTCGATGACGCGACCGGATTTAGCATCGGCGATGTGATTCGCATCGGTGAAGAGGAAATGCAAGTTACAGGGATCAATGTTGTTCTTGCTGAGTTGACGGTTCTGCGAGGAGTTGGCGACACCAAAATCACCCATCACAATCCGACGTCTGTCGCGCCTGCGTCAACGCCTACCGCCGTAACCGTCGTTAGCCAAGAGTTGTCGGTTCAGGATGCCGTGCCGCTTCGGATAGCTGATCGCTTACGCATTGGCATGGAGGACTTGCGGATTTTGAGCGTCGATGTCAACACCAACACGGTACGCGTTGTTCGTGGAGATAATGGAACAGCGATCGCTAATCACGTGGCTGGAACGACCACGTACAAGTTGGACACGACGGCGCCGATCGATGTCAATGCAACGCTTACAGTCGTGCAGGGCGCACTAGAGGCTTTGCCAAGCGTCGGGCCGGGTAATGTTGTCGTTTCGGGTGGTCGACTCTCCGGAGATGCCTTCGACTCTGATGCGGTACTTACGACTGCTGATCTAACAAGAAACCCGGAAACAATCGTTTTCCAAGGCGATTTGAAAGGCAAAGACTTACAGCCTTTGACTACCGATACCACAGGATTGGTAGGCGACGAAATCCAAACGATTTCTTTAGATACATCCATCAATCACGGTGATTTTCGACTCGATTTCCGCAACAGCGCTGGGACCGTCGAAACGACCAATAGCATCCCGTTTGACGCTAGTGCGGCGTTAGTTCAGGCGGCATTGGAGTTGTTGCCGTCAATAGGCGTCGGCAATGTTGTCGTCACCGGATCACCACTGCCAGGTGGGCCTTTGAGCGTCCAGTTCGTCAATGAACTGCAGGATCAAGACGTCAACCAATTGGTGGTTGATCGGGGCGTGCTTAGCGACCACGAATTCCACACAATCACGCTGCCCGGCACGCCGGTTAGCGGTGAATATCGACTGTCCATTAGCGATAATATCAACGGAATCTTTGGCACGACGCTGTCAATTCCTTTCGACGCTACAGCTGCGCAGGTGCAGGGTGCGATCGTTGGCGGGATTGCTGCGTTGGACACCAGCAACGTTGTCGTTACTGGCGGCCCCTCCCCGGCAGCAGGATTCAGCGTCCAGTTCATTGGTGACCTGGCAGGGGCACACGTTACGCCGTTCCGGCTAGCTGAGGATTCAAACACGCTGGCTCCGATCACGGACAACACAGTGGAATTGGCGATTCGTGCGGTCGCTCCCAACACGATCCAGAAACTGGAGCTTTCAAATACGACAAGCTTCGGTCAATTCCAACTTTCCCTTACCGATCCCAATGTTGGCGCGGGGACGACTGGCAACATTCAGTACAACGCGACCGCTAATCAGGTTCGAAACTCATTGCAGAATGCGTTTCCGCAGCTAGCAGGCAACTTGACTGTTACGGGCGGCCCTCTCCAAACGGCGCCGGTGTTGATCGAGTTCATAAACGAAATGGCTGGTCTACAGATCGCACAGCTTGCGGTCGTTGGCACTCCCTTCTTCGCACCAGCAGCGACATTATCGGCAACGACAGATCAACTTGCTCCGGTTGAGCCACTCAATGAAATCCAATCAATCGAGCTTACTGGCACGCCTGTCTCGGGAGATTTCATTCTAACACTCAATGATCCCGCCAACGGATTCACCAACGCTAAGTCTGATCCTATTGCGTTCGATGCAGATGCTGCCGCGGTCCAGGCCGCGTTGATCGGCGGTATTCCTGGTCTCGCTGCGGATATTTTCGTCGAAGGTGGTCCACTGAATGTAGCGCCGATTCGGGTCGAGTTCATCCGCGGGTTATCGCGAGTTGAGATCGCGGAATTCACTGTAGAGGTTGCCGACAATACGTTGCTACCGCCAGTCGAGAATTCGGTACTTGTAACTGAAGCTCAAGTGTCTGCGAATCCGTTGGCCGTTAACGAGATCCAGCAAATCGGGCTGACTGGTCCAAATTCGACTGCGGGTCAGTTCACCCTATCGCTTGAGGTGCGTTCGGAAGAAGCAGGCCTTGAGAACATGAGGATTGTGAAGACGTCTCTTCCGATCAACTACAACGATAACGCCGTGCAAGTTATTCAGAAAATCGTGGGTGGGATACCTGAGCTGGCAGGACAACTTGCTCCAGCTGGTGGTCCACTCTCGCAAGCGAACATGAACGTGGCGCCGATCTCGATCGAATTCATCAACGACTTTGCAGGTCTCGACATTAACTTGTTCACGATTAACATTGTGACCGCATTCGCCCCAGCAGGTGCGGGAGTTGAGGTGTCGGTACCGCAGAATCACGTGCCGCAGACGCCAACGATCGAAACCGTTCGTGGCGGTATTGCTGTGTTCGCGCCGGTAACACCGGAGAACGACGGTGTGCTAAGTGTGTTCGACGCGTTGGAAGCTTTGCCCATCTTTGATGTGACCAACATTCGTGTTTCAGGAGAATTGCAGAATCCCGGTTCAACAGTCAGCTTTATTGATGAGTTGGCGACAGTGAACGTCAACGACTTCAACATCAATAACTTCTTGATGACGAATGTGCCGCCGTTTGGGTCGACGACACCAGCACCGTACGACAATACCAACACGACGTTGGCGACACTCTCGAACACGTCGGCCATCGATGATGGATTCGCCGACAGCCCAATCATGACGATTCATGGCTATGAACTGAATCCGATAGCTCCTAACCCAAACAATCCTAATCAAGGTGATCAACGTCCGATTGGCTTGGCGTTTTCGCCGTTTGATTTCAATCTTTGGCACCCAACGACACGCCGTGGCAACGACGCAGGACACGGAATCAATGGCGCGGATGATAATAGTCGCAACCCGGGCTCTCCTGATGTCGAAATTTCGACAAACGGTACCGATGTTGATCGTCGATTCAAAGAGAGTGCTGGGGGAGTCAGCTTGTACTTTGGGCTGGAGCCGTGGGTGCGCGATGAAGAGCTCGGAAGTGAGTCATACCTGACTTATTTGGATGATGTCAACGCACAGCTTGGGATCCTACGCACAGCAACACACCAAGACCTCAGCAGCAATCCTGCCATTGTTACTGGCATCGGAGAAGACGGAACTGGTTCCTACAATCTTCCGGGCGGTGCCGCTGGATCAATCAGAAGTCAATCTTTCGATCTGTCGTCAGCTAATGAAACAGATCGACCAACCTTGTACTTCTCTTACTTCTTGGAAACGGAAAATCATCCAGGCTCGACGCGAGACTCGAACACGGACAATCCGTTCCGAGACGCTGCTCGCGTTTGGGCTTCGCGCGATGGGTTACCTGACAGCGATCCAGGGAAGGTTTGGGAGTTGTTGGCGACCAATAACTCAGCGTTGAGCAATCCCGATCCGTCCAATCAAGATGATGCGGCTGAGTTGGCGGGTTTCTTGTCGCATCTGTCAGATGCTGGTGCGAACAGTACTGGCGCGGTACGTGATGCCAAGCATCAAATCCGCCAGGAATTGTTCGACAATAGCGGTCAGTGGCGGCAAGCCCGTATTGATTTGTCGACTTTTGCTGGCGAGGCAGACGTGCAGTTACGATTCGACTTCTCGACAGCCGGCGCCATGAATGATTCCACTTTGAACAGTGGGAGCTTTGCGAATATCGATGCGGACTTCGGGGAGTTTTCAGACGATAGACTATCGATTCGAAGTCTTTCGAATCAGTTCGAAGGTTTTTACATCGATGACATCATTGTTGGCTTTGCCGAACGTGGCGAGATGGTCACCGGCTCTGGCAGCGATGCAGGGATCACTGATCTGAATGCATCCACTGATCCGGATGAACCGGATGAACCCAGTCGCACTCTCAATCGCGACCCCAATCGCGCTGCCCAGATTTTGTCGGGGCCCTATCAGTTGGAAATTCGCCGAACGGGTGAGTACCAAACCATTGCTGATGGCGGAACCTCCGTCTCCACGACGTATCACACTAACGATCGCCACATCGTTACTCCTGACGACAGAATCGCGGTGACGTTTGAATCAGCAGGTTATCCTCAGAACAGCCCAATTGATTCGTCTCAATTCGGCGGGCTTATTCCCGCGGTAGATATCCCTGCTGTTGTTCCTGGCTTTTCTCGCTTGGGCACGTTCCCTTTGTCTGGCGATTCATCTTTAAGATCAATCCTGAATGACGTATCGGCCTATCAAGTCACGACAGCCCAGTTAGGGTCGACATCGAACGAAGCTGGCGTCATCGAATTTTCGTTCGCAATGGCTACGGCCCCCAATCCGATGATTCTTGACGGCTTGTACTTCTTAATCGACGGGGTTCCGCAGGAGATTTCGTCTAGTGATGGTGGCACGGTAGATCCGGCGGATCTCATTGTTGCGAGAGAGGCTCAGGGCTATCGAACCGTCCGATTTAGTCTGACCCCGGGGCCGCACACCTTCACGTGGTTATTCGATGGACGAAACTTTGATGCGCTTGCATACATTGACAATGTGTTGCTAACGCGCGGTGGCACAGGTCTGATGGCGGATTCAAATCGAGAGCGAGAACAAGGACAGTTCATTATTGAATCGAACTTTATTAGCAATTCGGCTGACCAGGGGATCAATGTTCAGCCAGGAGCTGCTCAAGGGGCAGGCGGCGGTGTTTCACATCCCGGTTCAATGATCAATTTCCCGCAGACCAACGCCGATCGATTGGTGCCGGGCGTTGTCATTACCAATAACGTTGTCGTTGGTGCCGCGACGGGCATTCGTTTTGCGGGCGAAACGACCTTTAATCCGCAGCGCCCCGTGCCGTTCGGGCGTATCGTTAATAACACCTTGGTCGGCGAGAATCGCGTCGGAACAGGTATCGAAATCGCGGGGATCGCTAGTCCAACTGTGCTGAACAACTTGTTCACTGACCTAAATTCGAGCATCAATAACGGAAGCACGGCAGCCGGAAACCGTAGTGAAGCGCCGATCATTCGATCGAACTTCTTCCAGAGTAATAACGTCAATTCAGCGACCGGAACGGCCTTCATCGACGCTGGAAACACTGCGTCGCCGTTCGTTGACGCCAACAATGGGAATTACTATCTGGCCCCTGGTTCCGCCGCGATCGATAGTGGTCAAGACAACGAGCAAGATCGAGCGGACTACACGACGTTTAAGATTGAACTTGGGATCCCGGAATCGGCGATTATAGCGCCGTCGCGTGATGTCTACGGCCAACTAAGAGTAGACGGTAGCGGTTCCCCAACGGGTGGTGGATCCAGTGTGTTCATCGATCGCGGTGCGGTCGATCGAAGCGATCAGGATGCACCTTACGCACAGTTGCTCAAACCCGTTGATGACGATGCTGCCGATCGCGATCCAAATACGACAATCGTCCATCTAACCAGTTCCATATTAGAGAACTTCCAGATTCTGCTTGGTGATGGACGGGGGCCGAATTCGCCGTTTGAAG